>JBMYPE010000026.1:0-12602 GCA_049600015.1 Kangiellaceae bacterium | reverse complement strand
TCACTGACTATTTTTGCAAGTTGCTCAAACTCTTTAGGTGCTTTAAGACGTTTGCATAAAGTATCAATAATGCCAACACCTGCTTTTTCATGACCTCTATGGCTTGGCCATTGATCTTTTGGAGTGACGCCCTTGCCTAAGTCATGGCATAGTGCGGCGAATCGGGTGATTGGATCTTCACACAGTAATGCACTTTGCTCCAAAACCATCATGGTATGTATGCCAGTGTCTATTTCAGGATGCCATCTCTCTGGATTGGGAATGCCCCATAGGCAACTAATTTCTGGAAACCAGTCATCTAATCCAAAACAATCTCTAAGCGTTTGAAAATAAATTTGTGGGGATTGTTCAGACAAGGCTTTTGCGGTTTCCACCCAAACTCGCTCAGATGTTAATGTTTTTAATTCACCAGATTTAGCTAAGTCAGACATTAGATCTAAGGTTTGTTTTGCAATGGTGAATCCAAGATGATGGTAGCGTGCAGCAAAGCGAGCAACCCTTAGTACTCTTAACGGATCTTCTGAAAAAGCGGGAGAGATATGACGTAATACTTTTTCCTTTAAATCCTTCTTGCCGTTAAATGGGTCAAATAAATTGCCTTTGTCATCTAAAGCCATTGCGTTAATGGTAAGGTCTCGCCTTATTAAGTCTTCTTCTAGAGTGACATTTTGATCTGCAAAAACGGTAAAGCCCTTATAACCACTTCCTGATTTTCGCTCGGTTCTTGCTAAAGCGTATTCTTCACCGGATTCAGGATGTAGAAATACAGGGAAGTCTTTACCGACTTGCTTATAGCCACTTTCTATCAATTGTCCGGATGTTGAGCCAACGACCACCCAATCTTTATCAATCACGGGGTAGTCTAGCAGGCCATCTCGCACTGCACCGCCGACTAGATATGTTTGCATCTTTTTTTTCGCATATTCAAAAATGAGTTGAGTTTACTGATTACACTGATTGGCGTTTTTGGAGCTGGTTTAGTCGTAGAGTCAATCATGGTATATCACTCGTTGTCAGTCTATTGAAGATCTCACAATTTTAGAGTAAAAGTTTCGCTATATTTCATATACATATTGTAGTACTGTCATCCGACAAATCAACCGATTAAGGCTACTGCTAAGCTTGATAGGATGAATGCAGTTTCTACTTGTGTAATTTACCGGACGGAATATACATGGAAACTATATTGTAGCCAAATTATAATGAGAAAATGCACACTCAGAATCTATTAGTCATATTGCGCACTCGTTTCAAATAAAACTTTATTTATTATGTATTTAACTTACTACTCACTCGACGAACGCCCGTTTACCATTTCCCCCGATCCTAGATTTTTATTTATGAGCAACCGCTATCGTGAAGCACTCGCTCATCTTAACTATGGGATAGAGGACGGTGGCGGATTTGTTTTGTTAACCGGTGAAGTCGGTACGGGTAAAACAACCGTTTGCCGTTGTCTCTTGCAACAGTTACCAGCTAAAACTCGTTTAGCTTTTGTTTTAAATCCTAAGTTAAACAGTGTCGAGTTGTTAGCCACTATTTGTGACGAGTTAAAAATAGATTACCCGGAAAACTGCACTAGCCTAAAAATGCTCACGGATAAACTTAGCGAATACTTGTTGGAGTGTTATGAAAAAGGTTTGAGCGTCGTATTAATGATAGATGAAGCTCAAAACATTGAAGATGATGTTTTAGAACAAATAAGATTATTAACTAACTTAGAAACCAATCAAAAAAAACTATTACAAATAATTTTAGTTGGGCAGCCAGAATTACAAGAAAAACTAGCCCGAAGAGAACTTAGGCAACTAGCACAAAGAATCACTGCTCGATACCATTTAAGACCACTCAGTTTAAAAGAAACCATTGCTTATATTATGCATCGCGTAAAGATTGCGGGTGGAAGTCGAAAACTATTTTCGAAAGAATCGATAGAGTTGCTTCACCAAGAGACGTTTGGAATTCCTCGTTTGATTAATACGATTTGCGATCGAGCATTAGTGTCCGCGAGCAATTTAAGTAAACCAGAAGTTAATGCAAAAATAATGAAAGTGGCCATCAATGATGTTTTGGGAATGACTGCAGATAATGAATATCCATTATTAAAAAAATCTAAACGATATGCTACTTGGGCAGCCGCCGGACTGTTAGCCATTGGGATTTTAGCTTTTGTTTTTTGGTTAGGGCAAAGAAGCACCGGACCGATTGTGGCGAGCAGCTCAACGGTAGATAAAGAAATATTCAAGTTAAAAAATGAAGACACATTAGTCGATTTAAATACTCAAGATTTACAATCAACAAATACGCATGATAAAACAATAGAAGAGAAAACTGAATCTCAGCCAATAAAGCCTAAAACTCAATCGATTCAATCCAATGTAAGACCATCACTGATAAATCGCTTATTAGGAACCGAGCGTTGGGATACGAATGGTTTTGATTCTTTAGGTCATGTGATGAAATTGTGGAATTTAGAATACTCGCCTTTTGTGGATGGCAATGCTTGTGATTTTTCCGCATCTTATGGATTACTTTGTGAAACTCAAGAAGGCAATTGGCAAAGTTTGCGGGATTTAAATAGACCAAGCATTTTAAAGTTTTCCGCTGGTTTGCAAGGTGAGTTTTGGGGAGCTTTAACCGCTATCCGAGGTGAGCGTGCTAGTTTAACTTTTGGAGAACGAAAAGTGATGGCGAACTTAACGGAGCTATCGAGTATTTGGACTGGCGAGTTTAAAATTATTTGGCAAGCCCCTGAAGGTTATGTAAAACCGTTAAAGCTCGGTGATGAAGGTACCGCTGTCATTTGGTTAGCAACCCAGTTAGAAATCCTTATGTCAGATAAAATTGACATTTCTTCGCGCTTTGACTCTCAATTGCACAATGCTCTGGTTAATTATCAAAAAAGTCATTATTTAAAAGATGATGGCATTGCAGGAATGAAAACCATATTACATATAAACTCAAATGTATTAGATGGCGTGCCCAAATTACTTGAATAAAAGCCAATGAAAGTAGGTGTCTTGTGTCAATATTATTAGATTCATTAAAGCAACCAAAAAATAAAGAAGCGATCAATGTACCTAGCGTACATGACTCTCACTTTGATGATGACATGTTGAATGATGACAAGTTAATTAAAAGTAAACGTTTTTGGAAAATCATGAGCTTCCTTTTATTGTTGGCGTTAATTGTCAGTTGGACATACGTTTTTTTCGCGTTTTCCAAAACAACGCCATTAGAAACATCTATTAGCAAAAGTGAAAAGGTTGAAAGAGATAAAGTTGAAACTTTTCAACAAGAAAATTCTGAAAACAATAATGAAGCTATTGAAAATAATCAAAATAAAATAGTCGAAGAAAAATCAATTCAGGTAGAAAGAAATAAGCAATATGCGCCACAAAAAAGAGAAAGTGTTAAATCAGCTGTCACAAGTCAACAAATAGTGTTTTCGACTCCTAAACAAGAGAAAGAGAATGAAAATAATGTTCCTCCTAAAACAGCAGCTAAAGCAAATGACGCTGTCTATTATGAAGAATTACCCACAGAAATATTGATGGAACTTCCTAGCCTGGATATTAGTTCTTATGCAGTATCAAGTAACACTAAAAAGAGTTTTATTGTGCTCAATGGATCGTTTTTTGGCATTGGTGATGTCGTTGCAGCCAACCTTCAATTACTATCCATTGATAAACAAGATGCTCTTTTTCAATATAAAAATACTTTATTTAGAAAAAAATACAAATAGGCATTTTTCTTACCTAATATGTCTATAAGTTTCCATAAATTCAAATCGTTTCTTTTACGATTGTCCATTCTAATTTTTGTTGTCTTGGGTTTTTTGACTATTTATTTGGATTCAATTGTAAAAAATGAATTTAAACATCAGGCTTGGGATATTCCAGCAAAAGTATATGCTCGTTCACTTACTTTTACTCTTAGGCAATCTTCAAATTTTCAGTCTCTAATTTCTGAATTAGAATTGCTTGGCTACAGAAAAAAAATTAAAGCGCTTCATGGAGGAGAATATGAAATTTATGACAATAACCACCTGAGTAAAACACTAGTCATCAGGACTAGACCTTTTTCTTTTTGGGATGGTTATCAAGCTTCACAAAATGTACAGCTAACAATTGAAAATAACAGAGTTTCACAGCTCATTAACTTTACCACTAAATCGAATATTAACTTTGTTCGATTAGAGCCATTGTTGTTGGGTGATGTTCAACTAGCTAGTCGCAACACTCATGAAGATCGTGAATTAATCAAGCTTTCAGATTTACCACCTCACTTTATACAAACCTTGCTCGTGATGGAAGATGCAAATTTTTACAATCATTGGGGACTGTCGCTTTCCGGGATTGTTAGAGCCGCTTGGAACAACTTGAAGCAAGGGAAAATAACGAGTGGTGGGAGTACGATTACGCAACAATTAATGAAAAATCATTTTTTGTCAAATCAAAAGAGCTTTTGGAGGAAAGGGCAAGAGGCGCTAATGGCGCTTTTAACCGAAATTCATTATGACAAAAATACTATTTTAGAGGCCTATATTAATGAAATATATTTAGGACAAAATAAACAGATTGCTATTCATGGTTTTGCCAGAGCTAGCCAGTTTTATTTTGATACGCCACTAAGTGAATTGGATTCATTTCAAATAGCGCTGTTAATCGGCATAGTGAAGGGAGCGTCATTTTATAACCCAAGAACTCAACCAAATAGAGCTATCGAACGAAGAAATTTAGTCTTAAAAAAGATGCTAGAAAATAATTTACTCTCGAATCAACAATATGAAAATGCTAAAGCGAGATCTTTAGCGGTGGTCTCTAAAATTCCAATAAGAACCAGCCGTGTTCCTGCTTTTATGGGATTAGTGAAAAAGGAACTATCTGAACATTACAGTAAAGATTCTTTAAAGCATGATGGTCTTAAAATATTTACCAGCTTAGATCCAATAAAACAAACTCTGGCGGAAAACGCGCTTAAACAAAGAATAAGGCAGTTAGCTAGTCAAGGTGACAGTAGAGCGAAATTACAAGGCGCATTAATGTTAGCAAACTTCGACAAAGGTGAGATTCTGGCCGTTGTTGGAGATAAAAACCCCAATTATATTGGTTTTAACCGAGCCGTTGATGCGTATCGACAAACTGGGTCAATTATTAAACCATTGGTTTATCTGACTGCGCTAAAGCAAGCAAACAAGTTTAATTTGGCAAGTTTAATCTCGGACAAAGAAATCACGCTCAGTGGGTCGGATGGTAGCGTGTGGTCTCCGCAAAATTATGACAAGCTTCAACATGGGGATGAGGACTTTAATGTGACTTTAGAAGAGGCGTTAGTCCACTCCTATAACCTAGCCACGGCACACTTAGCTTTGGCGGTAGGTATAAAATCTGTCGCGAACACTATCAATGAATTTGGTTTTGACAGGCGTTTGACAGCCTACCCCTCCATTGCGTTAGGCAGTAAGGAAATGTCGGTTTATGAAGTGCTTAGACTTTATCAAACCATCGCTAATCACGGAGTAAGTATAAAACCGAGCGCGATTTACGCGGTACAGGATAAGAGTGGAAACTTGTTAAAGCGCTATAGCAAAAAAAGCGAGGCGGTTATAGATGAAGAAGCCGCATTCCTCATGCGATTTTTATTGTCAAAAGTCACTCAAGATGGAACAGCAAAAAGGATTTCAGATTATTTTCCTGAGGATATTCTAGCGGGAAAAACAGGAACTACCAATGATTTAAAAGATAGTTGGTATGCAGGGTTTGATAACGAGCAATTAGCTGTGGTTTGGTTAGGTAGGGATGATAATCAGCCAATAAAATTAACCGGCTCTTCCGGAGCGTTATTAGTTTGGGCTGATTTGTTTAAAAAATTAGGCATAGAGAGTGTCGATTTATCAGCACCAGAAAATGTTCAATTTGGATATCTGTATGATGGATTTTTTGCTGGTTTTCGAGATTGTAAAATGAAAAAAACACTTCCGTTTTACCAGAATTATTTGCCATCAGATTATAAAGTTTGTGAAATGTAAATTAACTTAATTTTTGTTGGCTTAGTATTTTTCTCGGTCAAGTAATAATTACCTAGGATTATCAAGAAACGATTGATCAAATCGCGTAGAATTAACCTAAATTAAATCTTAAACTCATCTATCATGTGTGAAGAAAAAGTATTTGAATTGAACCCACAATTAATGACTGACAGTGTTGTGATTGGTGATTTTCCGTTAACTCGATTATTAATGATGAATGACAGCCAATTTCCTTGGTTTGTGTTAGTTCCCAAAAGAGTTAACATAAAAGAAGTTTATCAACTGCCAAAACATGAACAGGCTATTTTGTGGGAGGAATCTTCAAAATTGTCGGAATTACTGATGAGGCATTTTAAAGGCGATAAGTTGAATGTGGCGGCTATCGGTAATATTGTCTCTCAATTTCATCTCCATCATGTGGTGAGATATGAAAATGATAGTTGTTGGCCTAAACCCATTTGGGGACAAAAACCCATGAAGGCTTTTATACAAAAAGAGATTGATGAAATTATTGCTAAATTAGCACCACATCTGTCGGGGATCGGGCTCACATTAAAAGCTAATTATTAGAAAATAGATTGTCCTAATCGAGCGGATATGCTATAAATCCGCGCCTTGATAAAAAGCAGTCTTCGAATTGTTCGAAATTATTTATTAACAGAAACTAAGATTTTAAATAAATCTTTAAATATCAAATAGTTAAACTGGCGGAGAATCAAATGCCAAGCAAAAAGAAGTCAACCATTGCAACCCACACTACTCTCGGTGCTTTAGGAATTGAACCTTATAAGCCGAAGAAATCTGAAGAGTATATGAATGAAAGCCAAGTGGCTCATTTTAAAAATATTTTGGAAGCATGGAAAAAGCAATTAATGGAAGAAGTGGATAGAACTGTAAGTCATATGAAAGACGAAGCTGCTAATTTCCCGGATCCTGTTGATAGAGCAAGTCAAGAAGAAGAGTTCAGCATTGAGTTAAGAACTCGTGATAGAGAACGAAAATTACTTAAGAAAATTGGTCAATCAATCCAGTCAATCACAGATGAAGAATACGGCTACTGTGAATCTTGTGGAATTGACATTGGTTTACGCCGATTAGAAGCAAGACCAACGGCTACTTTATGTATTGACTGTAAAACGCTTGATGAAATAAAAGAGAAGCATGTTAATCGGTAGTCACTAGTAAAATCTAGTTTCAAATAGATTTAAAAAAGCGCCTGTTGGCGCTTTTTTTGTTTTATCATACGCTTTGTGCAAAAGTCTCAGCAAAAATCATTTCAAGAAACAATAGAGCCTTCAATAAAAAAAGATTGGGTAGGCCGTTTTGCGCCCAGCCCCACAGGGCCATTGCACATGGGATCTTTGGCAGCGGCAGTCGCGAGCTACATGGTTGCTAAACAAAATAAAGGAAAATGGCTAGTCAGGATAGAAGATATTGATGAGCAAAGAGTTGTAAAAGGCTCAGCGGACTCTATTCTACACGATCTCGAAGACTACGGTTTATTTTGGGATGGCGATGTTTTTTACCAAAGTCAAAATAAAAATTGGCATGAGTTTGTGTTAGAAAAATTAGCTGAAACTGAATTATTGTACCCGTGTAGCTGCAGTCGAAAAGATATTTTACAAAGAAGCGGAGGTGTCTATGATGGCCGATGTAGAAGCAAAAAGAATCAATTACGCCATGTTGATTTACCAAATTTAAAAACATCGGATCATGCACTTAGAATTGATTTTCGTCGCTACGATTATGAATTCGAAGATGTTATTCTTAAACAGCAACAATTTTTATTGCCAGTGCACCAGCAAGACTTTGTAATTAAACGAAGAGATGGAGTTTTAGCCTATCAGTTGGTGGTGGTTGCCGACGATATTTATCAAGAGGTTAATCATGTGGTTCGCGGTGTTGATATTTTAGATTCAACTCTCAAGCAGATGTTTATTTATCATTGTTTAAATAAAAATATACCTTGTTATTATCATATCCCATTGATTACAGATGAAAATAACTTAAAGTTAAGTAAGTCACTCAACAGTGCTTCGCTAAAAGAGGTAGAGTACTTACAAGATCAGAAAAATGTTTTAGCAAAGTCTGAAATACTGATCAAAGTATTTGAACATTTAGGACAAACGATTGACCCATTTTTACATGCTGCAAGCACAACAGAAATAATTGAGCATTTTGTTAAAAATTGGGATACTCGACTTGTTCGAGTTCATCAAGATATCACAAAATAAAACATCACAAACTAATAATTGACTCACTAAAAGATTGGAGCATCAATATGGATATTAAATTTTCAGGTTTTATAGCAACCAGTTTAGATGGTTTTATAGCCAGGCTAGATGGCAGAATCGATTGGTTAACTCAAAAAGAAACACCAAGAAATAAATCAAAAAACTTAAAAACTAATCCAAACACACAATCAAAAATTCAGAATACAGATAATCTAAATATTGAAGACTATGGTTACCGAAATTTTTATGATAGTACCGATTGTTTATTAATGGGTAGAAATACATTTGAAAAAGTCGTTTCATTTCCTGAATGGCCATACAGTAATAAGCGGCTCATTGTATTAAGTAAAAGATTAAAAGAAATCCCTGAGGAATATCAAGAGCGCGCAGAGTTATATTCAGGTTCACCAGAAATGTTAGCGGTAGAGTTACAAAATCAAAATGTTAGACATTGCTATATTGATGGCGGTTTAACACTACAGTCATTTATTAAAGCCAATATATTAAATAGAATCACCATCACACAAGTGCCAATTTTGCTAGGGCGCGGATTGCCTTTATTTGGTGCAATTTCTCAAGATTGTCATTTAGAGCTAATTGAAAGCCGAAGTTTTGATTCAGGGTTTGTTCAATCTTGTTATAAGTTATTATATTAAACCGGAAATAGCTTGGTTAATTAGCGATTCCCAACAATTGCTCCTTAATGCTTCTTCCGCTATTTTGAGAGATCAACTCCCATTCTTTTACAATCTCATAACTGACACTGCTTGAGGTTAAATTACTTCGCATTAGACTAAAGTGTGAAACTGATATTCTGATTTCATTTGCTAATGTAAAATTTTCAAATGAAATTGGTACAGACTCCACATTTTTGAATAAACTAATGTGTGGAATAAATTCATTTTTACTCAGATTAAGCGGCGAAATGCGATTGACTTGCTTTTCTATTTGCCGTTTTAGTTTAATCAGGTTTTGTTCTTCATCGTCAATTTTTAATGCCATCATATTGGCTGATCGTAAATATATGAGACTGGAAGTCGAGCACACAAAATTTTTATTTGGTGGCGCAACGAAATTATCTAAAATCATTTCCATTTTTTTGTTGGTAAGCGGACCCAAATATGACAATGTAATATGAAAATTGCTGGGGTTGATATTTTTATAGAGAGGATTTTGAAAGCGATCAGAAACACTAATCAATTCTGTTTTTGTATTTAGATCAAGATCAATAGCAAAAAAGAGTCGTTCCTGATTTTGAATTGGACTCTTTTTCTTTTTGAAATTTTTACCCATTAGTATATTTTGAAGTCACTCTAAACGAGCTAGCACTTTACAGCCAATAACCTTTCATCTTGAATGCTAACTTTCTATTGCTTTCCAAATTCTCTAATATCGGAGAATTTAGTTGTTGTAGCCAGACTTCAATTTCTTCCGCTGTGTGGTGTTCCGTTTGCAGTTCTGCAATATATTGATTTAATAATAAATCGCGAATGCCATTAATTATTTTTATCCAAGAGTCTCGGTAAGCTAGTCGCTTTTGGGAATCAAATAAGCTACCAAAAAATAGTCCGGTATCTAAGGCGCGCCGTAAATGTGAAACTTGCTTAAAATAATCCTCGGGAGACATTTCAATTTTTGGACCTAAATCGCGTTTTAACTCCTTTAGCATATGATCGAGTTGTTTTTTTGCAAAATCAATAATTGGGATTGTTAAATTTCCTTTTTCATTCTCAGACATCACTTCTTGCCACTCTTTGTTATAGAGCCACTGTGACATGTTGAGCATCATTAAATTGTAACGTTGAGTTTTTAATAAAACTTTAAACTCTTCTATCATTTCCTTTGATTCTTCTTGTATTTTTTCTTGTTGTGACTCGACCAAATCCCAATCAGCTTTAAGCTTTAAATAACTCATCAAATAACGTTTATGCTTGGCTGCATCCACAATAGGGCGCATGGCTTCGCCTAACCACTCCCAACTGCGTTTTAAATCATTAGTGGCTGTACGAGGAATAAGACCTCCAAAAACTAAATAGATATGTTGTAAGCTCATTAACGCACGATACATCTCCAAAACTGCTCCGTGAGCATTATCTCTATCTAAAAATAACTCATAATATTGCCAATGGTTAAGCGAATTAAAACAAATCTTTTCAAATGCTTTTTCAGCTTCAATACCTTGACTGAGCTCAGTGACAGACATTACTTTTTGGCGCGGATTAAACCCTTCACATAAGCTATAACCGCGTCTTGCTTTACTGGAATTCGCTAGTACTAAGCCGAGTTCTTTGATTAAATATCGGCCTATTGCAAAAACATAATCAGCACTACCACTCACTAACTCTAATTCGACTTCGCAGATATCTAGTTTCTCTTCACCTGCAACTATTTCGCCTATATCGAGTGCAATTTCAATTTGAGTTCCGTCAGAAAAAGTAAGTAAGCTGGCGGTGCGGTCAAAGTTTGTTTGAAAGCAAGGTACAAATTCACCACCTTCTTCAAAGGCTTCTTCAATTAGAATTTGAAGATAAGGTTCTTGGATTTTATTGATATCCAAAATAGGTTCATCGAGCTCAATTTCGTCTTCATTTCGTTGATGAAGCCCTCCAATCGCTTTACCCGATGATTTTACACACTGAATGATCTTATCTTTATCATGACGCAGGCGCATCCCTATAGCTAATTCACGAAGCTTAAATTCGTTATTATCAAAATAGGTATTATTGAGTTGTTTTGTCTTCCACTGAGTTTGAGAAGTAATGCCGGGAAGATCTAAGCTCTTAATTTTATTGATGTTTTCTAGTGTCGCGGCTAGCTTTAGTTCTAATTCTTGTGCCATTTAAAAACCAAAAAATCTTTTATCATTAATGCTATTTAACCATTCCTTAACACTTTTGTCATTGATCTTTGTCTAATTTGTTAGGCAAAATTCTGGCTAACTTATATTATTCGTCAGGTTGAAGTGTGATAGCACTTTATTTCAACAATGACACATTATACAATTTCCAATGATTTCCTAGCGTGTAGCGATAAATATATGAAATACCCATTCAATAATTCACATTTTAGCGGTTTTTTAGGTCGTTTAAGATTTAACTTTGCGCAAATAACAATGTTCTTATTATTGTTGACGTCACACAGCTTAATTGCGGAGGTCGCTTATGTTTACGACAAGGGAAAAATTTGGACGCGTTCTGGTCCTTCAAAAGACTTTAGAGTGAAATACAAAGTTTTGCCTGGAACTCAATTGGAAATACTTTCAGAAAATACTGACACAGGCTATTCACAGGCGAAAGATATTAAAGGCAGGGAATTTTGGATAAAAAGCGATTATGTTACCAAAACGCCTACGGCGAATCTTCTGCTGGAAAATGCACTCAACAATCTAGACAGAGTCACAGCGCAAAGCAAACAAGAAATTCAAAAACTAAAGCGTGAAATAGGTGAAATGAAGTCGCTAAAAGAAATTAACCAAAATTTGCAATTAAAAATTTCAAATCTAAATATTAAGCTTGAACAATTAGAACAAACAAACAAAGCCTTTAAAAAGGGTTTTGATCGAGAGATGTACTTTGCGGGTGGCTTAACAATTTTAGTCGGAATTATTTTTGGTTTCTTATTTGGTGGCAGAACTAAAAAAAGGAATGACGGTTGGAGTTAAGCCTTAGCAGTAAACTATAGATTATGTGACATTAAAATTAATCTGAAAATATGCCCCATTATTATTGGAATTGTTGGTCAATATATAGGGAAAAGAGTGTAGAGACAATATTTCATCAATTAGCATTAAGCCGATACCTTGGCCAGTTGCTTTTGTTGTAAAAAATGGGGTGAATAGCTGGTCTTTAATTTCGCTACTAATTCCACAACCTGAATCAACAATATCTAATTGAATTACTTTTTGGCTGGTACTTGTTTTAAGCCTAATTTCAATTTGATTTTGATTTCATGCCTTTTGACTTGGCATCGTTGTTATGACAACCTTTTGATCTTACAAAGCTCAATTTGATTTGAAGCTTTTGATTGCATGAAATCGTCATGTTTTCCTTTATTGTGTTCATTGTATATTGTGTTGGTTGAAAGACTGGTTGATTCCTCTCTAATGCTATTAATAAAATAGCCAATCGATCCAATATATCAAGACCAATTTCGTATCATTGTTGACTACATGTAGTATGATTGGGATGGTTGACATTCCGAACAATGATACCCTTTTTATTCTCGTCATTATTCGAGACGACCGGGGATGTTGTCACAAAGTTTGCTTTGACATGAAAGTATACAACGAATTGCATTTTGTGGTGATATGTGGGAGTTGTATACAATCATGCCAAAGT
>JBMYPE010000025.1:0-12623 GCA_049600015.1 Kangiellaceae bacterium | reverse complement strand
ACATGGAGAATAGAAGTGAAAATAGAAGTTAAAAAAGAACCCAAAGTTGTCGTTCCAAAAATAGAAAGTAAGACGCTCATGTCTTACTCAGTGCCTTATTTAATTTTATGCGTACTAACGATTATTTTTGTCGCTATTGTGCAATATTATTTAGTGGTTATTGAACCAGCTAGTAAACGAAATTCGACTTTTGTAAATGTGACAATGACTTCTTATATGGAACTAGTTTT
The DNA here is from genome assembly GCA_049600015.1 of Kangiellaceae bacterium. GTDB lineage: Bacteria > Pseudomonadota > Gammaproteobacteria > Enterobacterales > Kangiellaceae. Next base: position 12,393 of record JBMYPE010000025.1, on the reverse strand, counting down.
GAATCGTTTAGATTCAATTGGTGACTCGACACAAACTGTTTTAAGTGAACCATCTATTATAGAAACTGTTAATTCTGGAACGCCAGAAGAAATCTCACGCTTAGAAAAACGTTTAGCCAATCGTTTACCGCTGGTTGATGGTGTAAGAATTTTAGATAGCAAAACACACGATGTTGATGCTACTTCTGTGCCGCCCATCACCAATGTGACTTTGCAATTAATGAGAAATTTAGAAACCAATAATAAAGTCATGCATGAAGCAATTAACGCTGGCCAGAAAGATCAGTATGTGGCGGTTTTAGTAAAGATAGGCGACACATCAAAAGTTGCACTAGTGGGTGTTAACTACGATATTTTTGCACAAGCGTTACCCAAAGAGCGATTGGTTCCCGGCTACTATGAATTTTTACAAAACTTTGCAAATCAAAATAGAACCATCACAAGCATGGGAGACCCTTCACTTAAAGTGGGTGATCCTATGGGAATTGCAAGACTCAACTCGACTCAATGGCGTGTTGCTTTTTGGCCCGCAAATCCAGATGACTTTTCATCTGACTTTGAATTAATTTTATTTTTTGGCGGGTTAGTTATGGTGTTATCACTCGTCGCAATAGGTGGATTCATTGGATTAAGAAACTTACATTTAATGGTAAGAAGTGATGCATCAAGCTTTTTACGTTGGTTACTCGATAGTGCAAAAGAAGATAAACCACTCATTCATAGTGATTTCCAATTACAGATTTTCTCCGATATGTCTCAAACGTTAACTAGAGAAGGGTTTGAGTTTGACCCTGCCAGAGAATCTAGTAAACGAGTTAAAAAAGCCAATGCTGAATTAGATATGATTAGTGGACCTGAAAGCAATGGCTCTTTAATCGCTTCTCTACGTGACAATAACTCAGGACTAGAGGTGGTAGAAAACGACACTAGTTTAGAGATGGATATTGACGAAGCAGAAATTCCTGAAAGTACCAAAGCGCTAGTCCCAGATTCTATTTTTAGAGCGTATGACATAAGAGGTATTGTGGGAGACACATTAAATTATGACATAGTAAAAGAAATAGGTAGAGCAATAGGGAGCGAAGCTTTTGAGAAAGGTGAACAACGAGTAGTTGTGGCGCGCGATGGTCGATTGTCTGGCCCAGAATTAATTGAAGCGCTAAAAGAAGGTTTATGTGCAAGCGGGCGAGATGTTATTGATATAGGTGAAGTACCAACGCCACTGTTATATTTCGCAACACATTACTTGGATTCAAGCTCTGGCGTTGTTCTTACTGGTAGTCATAATCCAAAAGATTACAACGGCTTAAAAATAGTGATTGGTGGCCATACGCTTTCGGGTGAGGAAATTTTGTCCCTCAAAAAACGTATTGATACAGGTAACTTGGTGCAAGGTGAAGGAAGCATGAGTGAAGCCACAATCACTCAGGATTATATTAGTCAAATTACAGGTGATGTCGCGTTAGTTAAACCATTAAAAGTCGCAGTCGATTGTGGTAATGGTGTTGCAGGAAAAATTGCACCACAATTATTGCAAGCTTTAGGGTGTGAAGTGATTGGACTTTATTGCAAAGTAGACGGCACTTTTCCAAATCATCATCCTGATCCTAGTAAACCTGAAAACTTAAAAGAGCTAATTGAGTTAGTTAAAACGGAAGAGGCTGATATAGGTCTTGCTTTTGATGGTGACGGTGACCGACTTGGCGTGGTGGATTCTCAAGGAAACATTATTTGGCCCGACCGACAAATGATGCTGTATTCCATGGATGTGTTATCAAGAAATCCAGGTGCCGATATTATTTACGATGTTAAGTGCACAAAAAATTTAGCAAAAATTATTTCTAGCCATGGCGGTAAGCCCATTATGTGGAAAACTGGGCATTCACTAGTGAAAGCTAAAATGCATGAAGTCGGTGCGGCTTTAGCTGGCGAATGTAGCGGACATATCTTTTTTAAAGAGCGTTGGTATGGTTTTGATGACGCACTTTATACTGCGGCTCGATTATTAGAGATATTAGCTGGAGATGATAGAAATTCGACGGACTTATTTAGCTCACTACCTGATAGTTTAGTAACCCCAGAACTTAATGTGAGTTTGGCTGATGATAAAAAGCATGACTTCGTGAAAAAATTAGTGAAACAAGGTGCTTTTGGAAAAGGAAAGCTAATTGCAATTGATGGCGCACGAGTCGAGTTTCAAGATGGCTGGGGATTAGTGAGAGCCTCCAATACCACACCTAATTTAGTGATTCGATTTGAAGCTGATAATGAAGAAGCAATGGAACGAATCAAAACGATGTTTAAACAACAAATGCTGATGATAGATAGCAGTCTTGTGCTCGATTTTTAAGGGGAGTTCACAATGACAGCTAAAAAAAGTGACAGAAAACAAGACATATTGCAAAGTTTAGCTTTGATGTTAGAAGAAGATCTTTCAGAGAGAATTACAACGGCTCGCCTGGCGAAGCATGTAGGGGTTTCTGAGGCCGCATTGTATCGACATTTCCCGAGCAAGGCGAGAATGTATGAATCTCTTTTAGATTTTTCTGAAGAGAGTGTATTTGCAATGGTCAATAAGATCAGCCAAAGTGATTTAAGTGGCTTAGAGCAATGCCAAAGAATATGTAAGTTAATATTAGGTTTTAGTCAAAAGAACCCAGGAATTAGCCGCTTATTAATGGGAGAGGTATTGCTCGGCGAAACGCAAAGACTAAAAGCGCGAGTGTCTCAGTTTTTTGATAAAGTGGAAACACAGATCAAGCAAGTTCTTCGTGATGATGCGATAAAAGATAATCGTTCAACGGTAGAATCTGCTGCCTATGCTAAGTTATTAACCAGTATTATTGAAGGTCGACTTCAGCAGTTTGTTCGCTCACAGTTTAAATATCAGCCTATGGATAATTGGGATGCTCAATGGAATTTGATCCTAAAAGCTTTTTAATAGACTCAATGCACCTCAAGGCTTGAATATAATATTTTATAGCCTTGCTGAATCCTGCATCTTGAGGTGTAATGGATATCAGTATTTCAATACTAATTTAGACGATCTTTAATATAAGACAAATAACCTTTTCTGATCCCTTTCACTGCCGGTGTTTTACAATGATTGACGCCTTGCTCCGTGTTTGTGCAGGACAGTTCTAGCACGATTTGCATTTTATTATCCGGTGCGGGAATTCTCGAGAAGGATACCGCAATATGAGTATCTTCTTCAGGACGACTGGTTAATATTAATGTATTGGTGATAATTTCAATTTTGCCTGTGGCGTTATCGCGAGCGTAAATTTGAGCAAGTTGCCATGCTCTGTTACACGTTTGATTGTCTGGACAATTATAAATAACTGGTTCAGTGCCATCTAATTTTCTGGCTTCTTTACGTAAAGTTAAACGTAAACTTTCTAAGTCTTTATAGCGAATAATATCTCTTTCAAAACTCTTTTCGACTCTCACTTTTTCTTTTTCTAGAAGTTCGGTATTTCTAATATTGCTAGCAATTTGATCGCGAGAAGCTTGAATATCATCTGCTAAGGACTTTGCAACTTTTTGACCTAATCGCTCGTAAGTAGCTGCTTGTGTTTGTTGATCTTCTAGCTGTAATCGTAAAAGGCTTGCTTTGCTATTTTGGATTCGAATGCGCTGCTCTAATGCGAGGAGTTGTGAGTCTCTATTGCGGATAATATCGCCAACGGAGGTAAATTGACGTAATAAGTCAGCATCTTTACTTATTTGCTGGTTCTTTCTTATTTCTTCATTTCGTAATTCTATTTTTTTAAGACGATCTTGCTCTAACTCAGCTAACGTTTTACTTGGTTCTACGTGTCTTACTAGTTTACCCATTTCATTAATGACGTCATAACCAAGTTTTTCCATTTCTTGATTGATTTGATCTTTAATTTCGACACGACCTTCTTTATTTGTGTATCGATAAAAGTTTTTAGCGTTAACAACTTGGCTAACAAAAACTAAATTTAAGAGAAAATAGATCAAATGTGCTTTTTTCATAACTCTATTACCAGTAAAACCTTTCTTTCCGTACCTTCAATAAACGCCATATTGCTCCCGATATTCAGATATCGACGGCAAATATTGATTTAATTCTGCTTGAGAACTTATGTAATCATGTAAGTCATCCAAATTGATAATAGCATAAACTGGTATATTGTATTCTTTTACAATCTCCTGAATGGCTGATAGTTCACCTTTTCCTTTTTCCTTTCTATCTAAGGCGACCAAAACACCAGCAGTTTCAGCTCCGGCTGCTTCTATTAGCTTTATAGATTCTCGAATGGCTGTGCCTGCAGTAATGACATCATCAACGATCAGCACTTTTCCCTTTAACGGTGCGCCTACTAAATTTCCACCTTCGCCATGATCTTTGGTTTCTTTACGATTGTAGCAAAAGGGTACACTTTTATCGTGTATTCTTGCAAGCGATGTGGCTGTGGTACAACCCAGCGGGATTCCTTTGTAAGCTGGGCCGAAAAGCATGTCAAACTCGGCATTAGAGTTGACTAAGGTGTCAGCATAGCAGTCTCCCATAGTCGCTAGATCTTCTCCTTGATTGAAATAGCCAGCATTAAAAAAATAGGGGCTAGTGCGGCCGGATTTTAATGTAAATTCGCCAAATTTAAGTGCTTGTCGTTTTATTGCCAATTCAATAAAACGGGTTTTGGTGTCGCTCATGATCTTTATGTGATTTTTAGTAAATATTACCAATCTTAAACCGAATTAAGCAGATCTTAAACTAATATTTTTCAATAGACGCTTGGCGAATTACATTTAGATAGTCATAATTGCAAATCAAAGAGTGGTGGGGATTGAAAATGAAAAGTCTGGATAAACTCGATGTGGATATTTTAACCTCGTTATTTGAGGAAGCTGACATTACCAACAAAGATTTGGCTCTGCGTTTAGAGATCGCGACTTCAACATGCCAAGAGCGGGTAAAACGTCTAAAGGCACAAGGGATTATTAAAGGCTATTACTGCGAGATAGACTTACCGAAGGTTGCCACACATATAGAAGCAATGGCAGCGGTGAAAATGGTTCGTCACACAGAAGAGTTAGCGGATAAGCTGAGAGATGACTTACTTAAATTACCCGAAGTAATTCAAGTGTTTCATGTAGGCGGCGAAAATGATTTTAATGTTCATTTGGCTGTCTACAATTCTAGTGAGCTTCGAAAACTCATATTTAGAGAGTTTACTTCAAGAGAAGAGATCCAAAATGTGGAAACTTCCTTGATCTTTGAACACAAACGAAGTCATGTTCTCCCCAGGCTAGGATAATAGAGGTTAAGTTACATTGCTCAACAAACGCTTAGAACAACTCTCCGATTTAGTCGAACAAGCGCACGCTAAAATTCAGCAGCAATTTGTACACATCAATCCGGTTGTTGGAATCAATCTTGGAATGAGAGATGTGGGTATTCCTGCGGATGTTATGACCATAGATTGTCTAAAAACGGGTAAAAGAATTATTATTGTTTTACATGATCAGCAACCAGAAATTATCCAATATCAATTTTCTTATAAAGACCAAGATCCCGCTCTAGAGTTTGAGACACTTGCGTCAAAGAATTTATCTTCAGAATATTTATTTGATTGGATGAAAAGTTATTTTCATCAGCCTGTAAGCTAATACTAGATAAATCTACTCACCATTAATTGGGTGCTTGAAGCCTTACCTCTATACGTCTCGTTGCTTGAAAAGCCTGTCCAATATTACATTGACCTTCACTGGTAATTTGATAGTAATCTTCGCCGTTTATCACTGAGACGCTACATGTGGTACTAGCAACACAAGCATTTAGACCGGATGCCGTGAAATTGTAGGTCACATTGCTACATAGAGCTGCTCCAGAAAGTGGAAATATTCGCATGGCTTGAAAGTTAGCTCCTGATTCAGCTGCGAAAAAGGCGCGAGTTGAAATCACTTGATGCGCGTTTGACGCATTTGATTGACTGTTAAGTCTAACCAATGCGGCCGACAAGAGTGCAATAGCGACAATGATAAACAGGACAATAACTAAACTCGCACCAGATTGTCGACTAAATTGATTTAAATTCTTAAGGAACATTTCGAATATGCACCTCATGAAATACTTGAACTGATTCGGATGTCCCACTGGGATAGCGAACTCGATCTTGCAGCACAAAACTCATCTGTAAAAGAGCTGAGCGTTGCAATGTGCCAGATTGAAACTCAAAAGCGTTGCCGTTAGCCCATGTATTTTCAGCTAGGGAAGAGCTTGAGCCACCAGTGGGTGGTGTCGACTGCGTTGAGCTAGTGCCATAGTCAGTATATTTTGTAATGATACCTGTATTGTCATTTAAACAAAAACTGACTGGAGAAGACAAAAGATAAACTCTATTTTGACTTGAGCGCCGAGTAAAAGTAGTTGGATTAACCAAAGTTACAAGTGATTCGCCTGCACCCGAAGAAGTAATAGAAGCAATTTCAGATGTAACCCCTGTGCCAACGTACAAAGAAGTTGCATCAACAGGCATGATTGCAGCCGATAAATTTGCTTGAAAAGCGACATCAAAGGTAACAATGTTAAAACTACTCACGGCGCCAGAAGCAGGTAAATTAAAATAGCGAGTTGCATTGATAATCGGCATATACTCAACACAATCAATATTACCTAGGCTAGCCACTCTAACGCTTTGTGGTAGAGCCTCTCTTAAAGAGCGAGATAAAGATTCAGTGATCCATTTAGCCGATTGACTGTGATGGTTTCTATCTCTAGCATCAAAGTAACTAGAGACCGATTGCGTTAATATTTTTGAAAAAGAAATAGATAGAATTCCTATTAACAATATGACAATGATGAGTTCCATCAAAGTAAAAGCTGATTGTCTGTTTAGCTGGAACATTAAAAGTTCCCTTTGTAAGTGCTAAACACCAGTGATTCATTTTGCGGTGTTGTGACCGTGACTTGAATGCGTTTTAGTAGGCGATTACTAAATCCGTGAGTGGCTCCTGCATAACTAACATCCACACGGACTGAAAAATTAGAAAAGCCAACTAAATCATTACCAAGAGAGTCTTGTGGTGGGGAGTTCACCAGCCCGTTGTAATCATCAATATCGTCATAGGAAGAACGGCTTTCTCCTGACTCTGGCGCTAAGGTATTTGAACAAATAGATTGCCCAGTTTGGTCACAAGGTAACGAATTTCCTTGGGGCGAATTTTCATCAAATTTTCTCAGGGATATTTCTTCTAGATAAGCTTGTCCTAATTTAGCAGCTTTTACTTGAATCACTGGAGAAACAGATTGAAGTTGTGTCGAAGAATAAATGCTCGCGAACATAGTCGCAGCGATGCTGGTGATAACTATCGTAATAATAAGCTCAACTAAGGTGAAACCAGAGATTGTTTTAGTATTCTGATTCCTAGTAATTGCTTTTGCTTTTAGCATTTGTGAATATACCCGCTTGATTCAAAACAAACAGATTGCGCGGTATTTGCACTCACTTGAATGGTGACTGAGGTTGTTTCACCTAGAGAATTAAAAGTGATATCAGTGATGGGTGAAAGGGTAACACCAGACTCCAATGCAATTGGAAAATTAAGAGTGCCGATTGACATTGAAGAGCCATCTTCTGTTAGGTCAATTTGGTTAGCTTGGATTTTGAGTACAAAAGCTCTGGCAGAGTCATTCATACTGAATTGTTGAGCCAGTCGTGCCGTCGAAATTAACTGGGCTACTGTTGTGTTTTGTTTGTAAGGGTCGCTAGAAGAGAATTTACTTTGTATGTAAATAGCGACGATACTTAAAATAAGTAACGTGATTATGAACTCGATTAAACTATAAGCCCCCGTTTTTAATGAAGGCTTTTTTTTCATCATGGTATCGGTTTAGCAACCGCTTTCATCTACAACTATGAGCGGAGCAGTGCCTGCAGAAGCTGATTGTGTGTAAGTGACCGTGCAAGTCGCAAAACCGTCATAAGTGTAGGTGCTGACACCTGCTGCGTGAGTCGGTGTAATATTCCCTTCTAAATCTATTGCGACTTGAATCCCTGTAGCTGTTCCTGCAGGATAACCGAATACTGTGTCTACTGTTCCGCCAGTTACGTCTACATTACCTGTTGCGGCTTGTTCCTCACCTTCAATTAAAGCTCTAGAATAAACCAAAGTTGAAGAACCTCGAATAGCTCCCTCTAATCCTCTCATGACTGAGATTCTTGCATCGGATTGTAAGTTGATAAACTTGGGTACGGCCACAGAAGCCATAATACCTAAAATGACGATTACCACGACCAATTCGATCAAGGTGAAACCTTTTGTGTTGTTAGATTTAAATTGCATATTGCCTCCAGAGCTTGTATCGAATTTAAGTGCATTAATATAAAAAACTTAAATAAACAAAAATATTTATAGAATATAAAAAGTTTAGTAAAGATCCTCAGTAATTCCAGTATTTGTTGGCTTTTTTTCAATTAATTTGACTACACCTTTTGAAGAATCGTAAGTGATCTCATGCTTTAATACTTTTATTGTTTTATAAACGCAGATTTTTTTATTTGTATCCCAGTTTGCCAAGTAATCTCCACGCTTGCTATTAATCGAATTATGTAACGGACCCATTAAAAATTTCCATAAAAGCGCACAATCTTGATCATTTAAATCAGGCACAAAATAATTTTTAGTTACATTATTACCGCCATTAATAAATCGAGTACTAATGGGATAACCAGCTTTATTAAAATCTAAACCAATGTTATTCCTAACGTAGCAGTCAATTAAGCAGTTTGGATTGTTTTTAACTTGATAGTAAAGATGAGCATTTTTTAAAGAGCTTTTAAACGCATGATAGTTAAGTTTTAATGATTGTTCTTGAAATGCTGTAGCTATAGAGGGTGATTTTAAATAGAACCAGTAATACAAAGAGGTAATAAACAACAACAATAAAGTGATGATTGCTATTAAACTTTTATAATTTGGCTTAACAAGAAAATTAGCCACTATTTGCAGACGAAGCGAGATCCCACATAGGCAAATAGACACCTAAAGCTAGTATCAATACAACGATTCCTATAAATACAATCAGAACGGGTTCAATATAATCGGACACTTTTTTAAGATCATAATCGACTTGATTTTCATAAAAGTCTGCGACTTCATCTAACATGTTATCCAGTTGACCGGTTTCTTCACCTACATTAATCATCTGCAAAATTAAGGGCGAAAAAAGTTCGGTGCGTTGAGCAACTTGGCTAATTGATTCACCTCTCTCAACACCATCTCTCATATTAATAATGTGACCCGCAACCCAATGATTATCAACGACACGACCGGTGATATTCAAACTACTTATCAATGGCATTCCTGAACGGCTCATCATCGCAAATGTTCTCGAAAATCGTGAAAGTAAAGAGCGATAAATGATACTGCCAAAAATAGGTAATTTTAGCTTTTGCTCATCCCATAACAATGCGCCTTTAGATGTCTTTAAATAATACTGAATGGCAAAATAAATCATTATTCCAAGGATAAAAACATGAGGCCAATAGTTTACAAAAAAGTTACTCGTTGCCATTAACATTCTTGTTGCTAATGGAAGCTCTCCTGCATTAAAAGCAGAAAACATTTTTGCAAATTCTGGGAGCACAAAAATATTGATGATAAATAAAGCCGCCATGATCAATGTTAAAACGATAACTGGATAGCGGGTGGCACTTTTAATTCGTTGCGAAGTCTCTTGTTCTAATTCTAAGTATCTAGCAATTTGTAAAAAGGCCTCTTCTAAACGACCAGAATTTTCGCCTACATGAATTAAGCTAACGTAGAGCTCGGAAAAAACATTAGGGTGTCTTGAGAACGCAGTGGCTAGATTAGTACCAGAATTTAGATCTGAATGTATCGCTTCTAAAGCAGTTTTTAACGGCTTCGATGAGCTACTTTCTTTTAGTCCATTGATGGCTCTAGTTAATGGAATACCCGCTTTAGTTAAACTGAACATTTGCCGACTAAACATTACAATATCTTGTAGTTGGACGGTTTTTACTTGAAAGATATCGCCCAAATCTTTTTGCATTAAACCACTAGCATTTTCAGCTTCTTTAACTGAAATAGGTGTCGCACCGCTTGATAATAGTCTGTCTGCTACAGCTTCTTCATCTGCTGCATCCATCACACCCTGTGATGATTTTCCGCTTGCTAGAACAGCTGTATATTGAAAGTTAGGCATTACTCATGCTCACTTATATCTTCTATTGATTCACAAACGCGAAGTACTTCTTCAATACTAGTGATTCCTTGCTTAGCAAGATTAATTGCTGAGGTTGAGAGAGGCGTAAAAGTATCACTCGCATTCGCCAGTTTGACGAAATTACTATATTCCTTTTTTCGAATCGTTTCTAACATTGCTTGATCAGGAATGAGTATTTCAAAAATTGCCGCGCGTCCGTTGTATCCAGTGTTATGACATTGAACGCAGCCTTTTCCATTTTGCCACTGCGTTTCGTCAACATCACATTCAGAATAGCGAGCTAGCCAAATCGCTTCTTGCTCTTCAGGCGTGTATGCTTGACTACAAAATTTACAGATTCTTCTTACCAATCTTTGTGCAATAACGCCTCTTAAACCACTGGCTAAAAGGTAAGGTTCTACGCCAATATCAGCCAAACGAACAGCAGCGGAAAGTGAATCATTAGTATGTAAGGTAGACATCACCAAATGGCCGGTGACAGCTGCACGTAAGCCAATTTCCGCTGTTTCTTGATCGCGCATTTCACCGATTAAAATGGTATCGGGATCTTGGCGTAAAACAGTACGTAATACCTTGGCAAAGGATAAACCTATTTTAGGGTTTACTTGAACTTGGTTGACACGTTCGAGTTTGTATTCCACAGGATCTTCTATTGTAATAATTTTTTTATCGGGTGAATTTAATTCAGATAATGCGGCGTAAAGAGTCGTTGTCTTACCACTACCAGTAGGACCGGTTACTAAAATTAATCCATGTGGAAAGGATAAAAGTGTTCTCACTTCTTTGAGAATTTCTGGTTCTATTCCAGTATGTTCTAAGCTTAGTCGTCCTGCGCTTTGATCTAGTAAACGCATTACTACAGATTCACCATGTTGTATGGGCATCGTTGAGAGACGAATGTCAACGTCATGATCTTTAATTTTGATTCTAAAGCGGCCATCTTGCGGAATTCTTTTTTCTGATATATCTAATCCGCACATTAATTTTAGCCTTAGAACTAATGCAGCAATTATTCTACTTTCCTTAATAATTTGCTCTTGTAGCAAGCCGTCAACTCTCATTCTGACTCTTAACACATGCGCGTCTGGTTCAATATGAACGTCGGATGCTTTGACTTGAATAGCTTGCTCAAACAGCCCTTGTAAAAACTTTGCCACTGGAGCATCGTCATTAGAAACATTTTCATTGAGAGTAGGTAAATCAAAGGTATCGTTACTTAGATCTTCCTCTAATGCTCCAGCTAAACTAAATATTTCATCTTCGCTACGATAAAAATTATCAATATTCGCAATTATTTCAGATTCAATTGCAACACAAAGTTCTACAGGTTTTGATAAAGACTCTTGAAGTTGATCAAATTTATTGATATCTGTTGGATCGGCCATAGCGACCAAAAAGCGATCGGGTTTTTCGTCGATGACTAATGCTCTTAAGCGACGAGCGCTCATTTCATTTAAATTTTTTACAGCAAGCGGTTGAATTTTAAAACCTACGAGATCAACAAAGTTGATACCAAGTTGCTCTGCCAGTAGTTCTAGTAATTTTTTTTCGTCGACATAACCAAGATTGACTAAAAGTTTTCCTAGTCGTTGATGATTCTTTTTTTGCTCGATTAGAGCGCTATCTAACTGCTTAGCTGAGATCACCTTTTTGTCGACTAATAGATCACCGAGTCTAACTTTTTTTAACAACATTGATTATCCTTGATACGCGACAAGACGCTGCTTAATAAACTCTCTTTGAATGATATTGAGAGTCGTGTCATTTAAAGCAATCGAGAAATACTTGGCAGCATTTTCGGTTTGCTTGAGCTTTTCGTATGAAATTCCAATCGCCATATTAATATCACCTCTAAGTGGCGCGTCGATTAATATATTTTGGTAACTTTCAATTGCTTTTTGATGCTCGTCTATTTTTTGATAGGATAGCCCCGCAAGCTGAAAAGTGATTGAGCGCATTTTACTTGGGGGAATTTTTTCTATTTGCGCGACACTGAGTTCAAAGTTTCCCAATTCGTAATAGTTACGTGCAGATAAGTTAATAAATTCATAATTATTTGGAAATCGTTCTAATGCTATATTCAAAAAATCATTAAGAGAAGTTCTGCTATTTGATTTCAAAAATAACAGCGCTTTTAACCAGACATCTGGTTGATCGTTAAACTGAGTGAATAG
>JBMYPE010000024.1:0-12882 GCA_049600015.1 Kangiellaceae bacterium | reverse complement strand
CTTTCAGTGTTTAAAATATTTAATCAAAAAGAAGGCAGTCAAGCGCCATTTTGGATCACTATTGTAAAGTGGCTAATGACCTTTTACCTAGTTTTAATCGGATGGGTGTTTTTCCGAGCAGAGAATATGGATTCAGCTTTAACCATATTAATTAATATGCACACTTTTTCATCGGATGTAGCGCTTGGACTTCACGCTAAACCTATTTTTGTAATGGTCTTTGTGTGGCTTTGGTTGGTGCATATAATGGATTATTTTGTCCTCAAAGGTGCTGCGGTGTTGGAGTCTAAACCTTGGTTGTATTGGATTTTAATGATTTTAGGACAAGCTATTTGTTTATTTATAGGAGAGCCGAGCAATGAGTTCATCTATTTCCAATTCTAGTACTGATTTCGATAAAGGTTCTAGTTCGAGAGCCATTTATAAAAAAATATCTCTCGCTATTTTATTTGGTATGGGCATAGCTATGGCATTGATTCAAGGAATCACCGTGCTCATGGGTGGTACTACTCATAACATTATGGGACGAGTGGTTGAAGCGAGAGCTGCGTTGCCAAAGATTGTTCAGGAAGAGCAAGATCTTGTGATGGTTTTTGGCTCATCCATGGTAGAAGCAGGATTTGCGGCCAGACAATTTGATAAAGAAATGTCTGAGCTTGGAAAAAATGTTAAATCCTTTAACTTTGGTTTTGGTGGACTAAATCCATTCTTTCAAGACTATTTATCAAGAAGAATACGGGATGAATTTGTTAGAAATGATAAACGCCTAAAGTTAGCGGTGATTGAATTTAATCCGTTTCAAACTACTCAAACAAGATGGAATGGCGCGATATCTACAGTTGATTCATTTATAACTATGTTAGCTTCTAACGAGGAATTATTTGCAATTGGAAAGGAAGATCCAACAAGAGGTTTTAGGTTATTTAATATCAAATATATTCGAAATGATATTTCTGCTGAGATGGCAACGAGTTTTATTGGACAAGGGATGTTTCCTGCTAAACGTCCCAAAAGATTAGATGATCCAGAAGAAATTAGAGAGAAGCAGCGAGAACTAGGAAAAGAGCTCCAGGAGTTATTTGCAAAGGAATATCCCGACTATAAAAGTTCACGTTGGAGTTACCCGTGGCAGGGAGCAGGAACAATACCTCAAGAGCGATCAGACCATACTCTAGCAGTTTTTAAAGAATACTATGCTGCGTTACAGTCGCACGCACGACTAACAAACGATTTACAAAATAGAATTAATCGAGCGGATATTGAAGAGTTAAATTTTGAGCCTCTATTAATTGAAAGCTTCATAGAAATAGTTGAAAATTTTAAGCAGTTTTCAGATAAAGTCGAAATTGTCATGCTTCCTAGAAATACCAAATGGGTGAATTACACAGAGGAAGGTAAAAAGCGTCTAAATAAAACAATTTCAATAATTGAAAAAGCGACTAAATTGAAGATTGAGAGTCACCAAGATTTAGATGTTATTGACCCAACCATGTTTAGTGATACGACACATCTAGCTAGGTACTCTGGTGATGTTCCTTACACGCATTATCTAGTTATGAGATATAAAAATGAATTATGAATCAATAAATAGCAGAACTCTGGGTGTTTTACTATTTTAAAATAAGAATTGGAGATAATTATATTGATAAATGTAGGAAATATAAGGAAAAAAATTTGATTATTCGATTGTAGAGGTTATAATTTGCACAGCTAGAAAGTACGTTTTATATTTATGCACAAAATTTCAATGATTCACCTTCGGTTCTTCGTTCTGTTTTTCATAAGTAATCGCACAAATTTCCAGCAAAACCGCTTTATAATCAACACATTTGTGTGTTGATTGAGAGCATAATTACTTTTTAAAATAGGATACACACATGTCTGATACGACTACTGGTACAGTAAAATGGTTCAACGAATCTAAAGGTTTTGGTTTTATCGAGCAAGAAAACGGCCCTGACGTTTTTGCTCATTTCAGCGCTATCACAGGTTCTGGATTCAAAACTCTTGCTGAAGGCCAAAAAGTTGAGTTTACAGTAACTCAAGGTCAAAAAGGACCTCAAGCAGAAAACATCACTGCACTTTAATTTTTACTTTTATTAGTTGCAAGTAATGTAACTAGTATCTGAAAAATTTAATTGAAAAAGCTTATTTGGTAACAAATAGGCTTTTTTTATGTCCATGGATTGGACGGAATGACTTGTTGAGTAAGGCTGTATGTAAGCACAAGCTTACTGACATTAAGATGAATGCAGTTAAAATAAACTAACGGAGACTAAAATGAAAAAACTAGTATTGGTCATTGTTGCATTAGTATTCAACTCAGCAGTTGCCGCTGATTCTGGTTTCAAGCAAACTGAAATCAAAATTAAAAACGCGATGCAATCAAAACTTAGAACAGAAAAGGATATTAAAAGAGACGCTAATCGCTTACCCGTCGAAACGCTTAAGTTTTTTGGGTTGAGAGATAATATGAAAGTGATCGAGTTACTGCCAGGCAGCGGTTGGTACACCAAACTTTTAGCACCCACACTATCAGAAAATGGCGAGTTTTATGTGGCTATGGGAACTGGAAGAGTTTCCAAAGGGTTGGTAGGTAAAGAAGGAATGGATTTCTTAAACTTCATTAACGATAACGCCAATATTAGAAAAGAAAAAGGTGATCGCCTTTATTCTGTGGACAAGTTTGATCTAGTCGAAAAAGATGTGGATATGATTTTTACCTTTAGAAATTATCATAATTTTGGTTTTGAAGGGCGACAGTTGATGAACCAAGCAGCATTTAACGCACTCAAATCTGGAGGCATTTATGCGGTAGTCGATCATACTAGACGCCACATGCAAGAGTTTACCGATGAAAGTCGTCGAAGAATTGATCCGGTATTAGCAATTAAAGAAATTCAAGATGCTGGTTTTGTATTGGTCGATTATTCAAATATGCACGCACGAGAATCAGATGATCTTACACTTGAAGTGGGACATAAAGATGTTACCGGGCAAACCGATCGTTTTACTTTAAAATTTAAAAAGCCGTAACTGAATTAATCTTAAAATTTATTCGAGCTCGATTTATATAACACTGGAGAATAATATGAAATTGTACGGCATGGGAAAATCACGATCATTCAGAGCTTTGTGGGCGTTAGAGGAATCTGAAATTGAGTATGAATACATTGCTGTAGAGTTTGGTAGTCGAGATAAAAATGGTACGTTAAGCGATGAGTATAGAATGCTCAATTCTCAAGGGAAAGTTCCAACACTAGTTGATGGCGATCTCGTACTGACAGAAAGTGGCGCGATGCTAAACTATATTGCATCCAGTAGTAAAAGTAAGAGTTTAATTCCATCTAACAATCCAATAGCTAGGGCAAAGTATGATGAAGTTATTTGCTTTGTATTGTCAGATTTAGAGCAAGGTTTATGGAGTAGTGGCAAACATCGTTTCGCCTTACCAGAAGCTCAGAGAGTTCCTGAAATGCTCTCCACTGCTAATTGGGAATTTAACAAAGCTATCAAAGCGTTAGAGACAAAATTTGATCCAAGTAAGCCTGGAAGTCCTGCTTTTGTTCTTGGTGATAATTTCTCTATGGCGGATATATTGTTAGCTCATACATTGAGTTGGGCAGAGAGCTTTAAATTTGACGTGCCCGAGTCTTTGTTAACCTATAAAAATAAAATGTATTACCGACCTGCCTGTAAGTTAGCGATTGAAAAACTGGCTGAATAGATCACATTAAAGTAAGTGATACAAAAATTCGAATAAATTATCTTCATCCGATTTCACTCATTTTTGACTTGATTAAGGATTGAAGTTAAGTAGTTTAAATTAGCAGGCGCGAAGTCAAAACCATCACCATCTTTAGATCTTAATATATTTGAAACAATGCCTACCAAACGCCCTTTTGAATCAAGTACCGGACTTCCACTTAACCCTCTCAATTTATTTAGTTCAAGATTTGGGAGAGAAATCCGTAAGTTGTTTGATTCGGATGATACAAAATGCCCCACATATTGATCTTGTGAGCATGTCATTTTGTTGGCGTAACTACATCCATATGCAGTGAGTTGTTCTCCTTTTTGAATGTCAGACTCTCTAAGTGTTAAAGGTACTAAGTTAGAATTATTGGAAATTACCTCAAAAACTAGCCAATCTTTTTCTAATATTTTCATGTCGATTGGTTCGTTCGCATCAGAATTGAGTAACTTGCCGAGTTGGACTGAATGTTGAGGTTTTTTATTTGGGTGGATCTGCCAACTCTTGACGTGATCCTTTATGTCAATAAATTGCATTTTGGGTGTTTTAGCTTCTAACAAAGTGTGCTTTACAGTAAGTGCGTACGTTTTCCCTTTGTGGTTCAGTAAAAAACCATTGCCTACAAAATCTTTATTATACTGATTATTATTGAACTCTATTCGATTAATACCGGAATATTGTGTAACTTCAAACGCGCTCGTTTTTTCTATACAGACAAGCAGCAGCAAAATTATAGGGAGTAGGGAAAGTCGATTCAATTTCATTAAATGTCCTAATTTTAAGTGATGTAACTTTGATTGAGAGTATAATCAATTTCTTGAAATGTTTTGAATCAAAATTGTATTACGCTAAAGAGCTAATTCTAAAGTGATTGTTATGCAAAAATGATAAACTCGTCTTAAATTTACACCCTGTTATTAATTCTTATTAACTAGGAATTATACTAGTCAACATTAGTTATGGCATTTTCACTTATCAGTCTTATCTACTTTATAGCCTTTAGCCAAGCTGTGCTTATAGCTACCGCACTTTGGAAGCAATCAAGCAATGGACAATCGGGTCGAATATTGTCGGTTTTAATTATGATCTTTGGCTACAAGATGTATGAAGCAGGCGTGATGCATTCAGACTTTTACAAAGTTGTTCCGCATACACTTGATTGGCTGCCAGGTGTGGTATTGATCATTGGTCCAGTTTTTTACGCGTATATTAGATTAGTTTCAGGCGAAAAAGCTTTCACCGTTTCACAATGGTTATTGCATCTTTTACCTGCAGTATTATTAATAATATATAACAGTCCTCAGGTTTTTGTTTCTGCTGAAACTAAAATAGCGAAGCTAGAATTTGCGCTAAATTATCAAGGGACAAGTCGATTACCCTATCAAGTGATTGCCTTATTAATAGCACTTAAATTGCATTTGGCAATTTACTTAGCGAAGTCTTGGCAAATATTAAAACAGTTTGAACAAAAGGTGAATCAACTGAGAGCCGATAATAGCAAAACCGTTCTTCGCCGTCAGAAACAACTCTGTTTGGCCTTGATAGCATTGGAGGCAGTTTGGATTTTATTGTTTGTATTACAACAAGTTTCCGATGTGTATTTACTAAATTATGTGAGCAATAGTTGGCTTCTATTTATGGCAATGATCATTTTAACTATGGGCTATTACGGGCTAAAGCAACCAAACATGATGTTTACTAACTCAGAACAAGCGCTAATTCATTCGCAATGGTTAGATAAATTAAAGGACGGCATCACCGAAATTGGAAAGGCTACCAAGCAAATCAAGGTTAAAAATACATCGAATGAACACAGAAAGAATAATGACAATGTGGTACAAATTGAAAAGCAGCAGAAAAACGAAAAATACCAATTATCTAAGCTTTCTCAAGCGGCTGCACTCGAAATAGCCACCATGATTGATCATGTTATGCTAGAAAAAGAACTCTACCTTGATGACAAGCTCACCTTAACTGCATTATCTAACGAGCTTAACTTAAAACCACACATGGTTTCGCAAGTGATTAATCAATCAATGCATCTTAATTTTTACCAGTTAGTTAACCGCTATAGAGTTGAGTTTGCAATAAAATTGCTCAATGAAGAACAAACAAACTGGTCTTTGGAAAGAATAGCCTTTGAATCAGGGTTTGGTAATAGAGTGACTTTCAATAGTGCATTTAAAACATTTAAAGGTTGCTCGCCTTCAGCTTTCAAAAAGCAGCTAAAAAAGGCAATTTAACTGATAAAGTAAATCGAGTTTTACAATTTTCCTTTAGTATCACTTAAAATTTAATCTTAGCGGAGGAAAATTAGTTGAAAAACATTCATACACCACACATAAATATATTGCTTGTAATAAGCAAAAAAATCTTGCGCATATTATTGCTCTTTACTATCAGTCTATTGTGGATTGTCAACCCTCACGCCTCTGCTTCTGAAATTTCTGCCGACCAAGTCGCTGATCCTCAAAACAGAGCTCATCTGAAAACAAACCAAACTATCGACAATAGAAAGTTAAGCATTACTTTTGAAGAATTAAAGACTCAATTTTCACAATTTGAACTCGCTCCACCTCAACTGGATTTTTCTGAGTTTTATAAACAACAATTAAACTCAGCGATGACAGAAAAATCTGAGACGATTTCAAAATTCCAAAGATCTTTAAGTGGTTTTTCCAGTGAAAATATTTGCGAGTCAATTGCCGCTTCAGAGATGAGCATAGCGGCAGATCTAGCAATACAAAGGGAAAGCTTACTAGCTTCATCAATTAACTCTGATTTTAAGTTTAAAGGTAGTTTTTATAAACTAGAAAATGGAAAGCAATGGTATTTACATTGGTTAAAGAGCTGGCTTTTGTCTGATATCAAGATCAACGAATTAGAAAAAATAGCATTGATG
The DNA here is from genome assembly GCA_049600015.1 of Kangiellaceae bacterium. Lineage (GTDB taxonomy): Bacteria > Pseudomonadota > Gammaproteobacteria > Enterobacterales > Kangiellaceae. The sequence goes on along the minus strand of JBMYPE010000024.1, from coordinate 6,226 downwards.
GAACTATCACAAATCGATCGATTAAGAGATAAAATTAAACAACGTAAACGACCACCGAATACTCACGTTTATTTAGCAAAAGAAAAAGATAAGATCATTTCAGCTTTACGAAACAGAGAAAAAATAGTGAATCAAAATCTCAAAAGCTCATTTGGTTATTCCACGCCATTGCAATATTTACATATTGTCGAATCGGACTTACCTAAAAGTTTTCCAGCACCAGGAATTTATAACTCTGCAACACAAGAGTTTATCTATCATTTACAAACTGACCAACTCCCAGAGCGATACTTGGATTGGTTATTTCTTCATGAAGGATTGCCTGGACATCACTTTCAAAGTCAAATTGCGATCCATCATCCGCTCTGCAAGGCATATGGTTCAGTTTTTCAATCCAGTGTTTTTGCAGAAGGGTGGGCTGCATACGTCGAAACTATTGGCGAGGAGTTAGGGTTATATACAGATAGTTCAAGTGAGCTATACGCGCTCGATTGGCGAGCATTACGAGCATTGAGGGTATTACTCGATATAGGTATACATTTTCACGGGTGGAGCGATGATAAAGCTCGGCAAGTATGGATGCGGTATATTCCAGAGCAAGAGCCAATTATGGCGCGTGAAATTCAACGAATTCACAATTGGCCAGTTCAAGTCATTACCTATGTTTACGGCAAGCATCGTGTAGAAGAGTCGATTAAAAGACTGCAGCAAAAAGGTATTCCGCTTACCAAGATAAGGAACTCGATATTATCTTTATCTAATTATTCACTAAATGCTTTAGATCATTTAGAAAGCGTACTGCTTGCTCAAGATAAGCTAATGAAGAAATAAAAGATATATAAACCTAAGTTTTTGAAAAGAGAAAACAATCAATGAAACCATTCAATAATTTTTACCGATTAATAAAAAGCGGTCTGTTAATCATTACACTAAGTGGTAACGCCTCTATTCAAGCATCTGACAACCAAGCAGAACATCTGCAACCGTTACCTACTAGCACCATGCTTGGAGTGAGACCTGTTTCAAGCGATGCCGCAGAAAAAGTAACTGTTCAAGCCGTCGCTGCGGGAAGTAGTGCAGCTGAAATAGGCATCCTTGTTCAGGATAAACTAATAGAATTAGACGGCAAAGCGATTAAAGATTTCGATCATTTAATTCAAACACTGGCAAATAAAAGAGTCGGCGATCAAGTCTCTTTTGTTGTGGATAGAAATGGAAAGCTTGTCACATTAACAGGGAAAATGAAAGCTAGAACTCGTGAAAAAAGTGATATTGCCCTAGTTGATTACGCTACTGTGTATTGGAATAATCAGCGCATACGAACCATCACTTACACACCTCAAGCAATATTAACTAATAATCAAAAAGCACCTGCCATCTTTTACTTACAGGGCTACACTTGTGGTTCGATAGATTACGGATTTATACCAAAAATAACGACATTACAGCTAATTAAACAATTTGTAGAAGCAGGATTCATTGTATATCGAGCCGAAAAATTAGGGGTAGGAGATAGTAGAGGCAACCTTCATTGCAATGACGTAGATTTTACGACAGAAGTAGCAGCATTTACTGCTTCATTAAGAAAGTTAAAATCCCACAAAAATGTTAATGCTAATCAAATTTATTTGTGGGGGCATTCCTTAGGAGTATTAGCTGCACCAGCCATAGCTAAACAAGAAAAAGTTGCAGGAATCATAGGATATGGTGGAGTGCATAAGTCTTGGCATGACTATATGCTTGATATTTATTCAAAACAGGCAACTCTCTATTTTGGTACTGATGAGAAAACGGCTCAAAATAATTTGAAAATGATAAAACCATTTATTCACGATTGGCTGAAATCTGATCGATCTTGGGCGGATCTTCTAAAACACAAAGAAGCTATTAACTCGGGTTTATTACCTATCTCTGGAACGCAAATATTTAGTCGTCATTACTCATTTTTTAGGGATCTTAATCAGTATGATTTTAAAAAGTTGTGGCAGGAGCTTCAAATTCCCACTCTCATGATCCACGGGAGTTTAGACATTCAAGCCATTAGTAAAAATTGGGCATTTGATATAGCTAACTCTGTCAATAAAGGAGGGAGCAATCTAGGTAAAGCGTTAGTTATAGAAAACGCTGAGCATGCACTTATGAGTTATAAAAACATCCAAGAAAACCTAGATGCGAGAGCAAACGGTCAATATAATCCCGGACGTCCAGAGGGATGGTATGAAGCAAAAATTGGCGAGACCACAATTGAATGGATAAAAAACTTAAACTCCACAAAATAACTCGAGTTAAATTTAATTGAATCCTAACATTTCAATATTGCCAAGATGGCAATGTGATTATTGGCTACCTTTGCTCAAAGGAGCCAATAACCAATAAAAAATCCATGCGAACCAGGAAATAAAAAACATCGCTAGTAACCATGCAATTTTTTCATTCCCTCCGACTTCATCTGATTTGGCTACCATAATAAATGGTGTTAACCAGATAAGAAATATTAAAAATAAAATTGACAATAAAAAAACTGTATTCACTCTTTTATAGCTCCGTTGGAGTTAGCGGTTTTTTAATTTAAAAACATTATAAGGAATCAATTTCGCTTTTAAGATCATAACCTTTATTAGTCACTATCGCTTCCAGCACTTTGACACGCTCTTCTAAAGACTCTAAACGATCAATGCGTGATTCCATTGGCTCAAGATCAACATCGGGCATTTGCTTTGATTTAATCCACTCACGGGCAAGACCAGCTAATAGTGAAGCTACAACTATGATTGCCACCATTTCAAATACTGCCATTTTGTTCTCCTATTCAATAAAATTATTTTTTGTTGTTTTTACATGCTTTATAATACATGAAATCAGGGTAATATAACGATTAATCCAACAGCCGATAGACTATTTAATTTGAGCCAAAATCAAAACTCATCCAATCAAATACTAAATTTTCCTGAGTCTATTTCGGAACAAGCCTTTGATAGTTTTCAATCAGCTGCATTGTTATTAAAAACGAATGACAACCATAAAATATTCCAGTTAACACATCAAGCTATTCAATACAGTCAATTTGTGACAAGAATAACCAATGCCCAGCCAAGCTCGCTACCTAAGCAAATAGACTGGCATTTAACCAATCACACTAAAGACTTTTTTGATTATTTAGTAAAAGAAATTGATCAAGATATTATGGTTGAAGGTACGTCTTTATCGTCGGAAAAGCAGGTGAAACTAGATGGTTTTTTACCCGAGTTCCAATCTGAATTCGCTATTATGCGTTTTCTTAGATTAAAGAGATACCAGCATTCGTGTGCTTTAGCTGTTTTAGAATTAAATAACAAAATTAGCATAGAAGACTCCACTGCCAAAATGAGTATATTAGCAGAAGTGCTGATTAAACTAGCTTACAAATGGAGCTTTGCGAATACCGCAAAAAAATTTGGAACACCTCTTTATGAGCGTGAATTCAATGACTCCAATCACACCAACTCAAGCCAGAATATGCTGATTTTAGCTATGGGGAAATTTGGTGGATTTGAACTCAATTTTTCCTCGGACATCGATCTCATTTTTTTCTATGGTGAAGACGGTGAAACGCAAAGAGGGAGACGAAGTATAGAAAATGGGCGGTTTTTCCAGAAAGTGAGTATTGCCATTATTAAGTTATTAGATGAGACAACTCAGGATGGCTTTGTATTTCGCACCGATATGCGCTTACGACCTTATGGTGACTCGGGTGCTTTGACTATGTCAATTGATCAAGCAGAAGATTATTACCAAGAACAAGGCCGTGATTGGGAGCGTTATGCAATGGTTAGAGCGAGAATCATTACTGGCAAAGCGCATGAAAAAGAGCGCTTAGAAAAAATTATTAGGCCCTTCGCTTTCAGACGATACATAGATTATAGCGTGATTGAATCATTAAGAAATATGAAGCAAATGATCCAGAGAGAGGTAAGGCGTAGAGAGCTAAAGAATAATATTAAGTTAGGTGCAGGAGGTATTAGAGAAATAGAATTTATGGTTCAGTCTCTTCAATTGATCCAAGGGGGAAGAGATAAAAAATTACAAGAAAAAAGTATATTAAAAGTGATACCTTTGTTAGAGAATGAAAAATTATTAATCCAAGAAATGGCAAATGATTTATCTAAAAACTATCGATTCTTGAGGCGATTGGAAAATTTATTACAGCAATTTGATGAGAAGCAAACGCAAGAACTACCTCATGATGAAAAAGAGCAATATAACCTAGCTAAAATTATGGGGTACGAAAGTTATACAGAATTAACAACAACAATTGATCTACATCTACATAACACAAACAATCATTTTCAGTCGGTTTTTAACGAGGACAATGAAAATGAAACACTTGATGATGATTTCTATTTATCCATGTGGGAAGGATTAATTGATGTTGAGCAACTAAAACAGTACCTTATAAAAAACGAAATTTCCGACAACCTCAATTTTGAGTTATCTGAATTTATTAAAAACATAAATGATTTTAGAAATTCAAAAAGTAGAATAGATTTATCTGCTAAAGGCAGTAAGCGGTTAACTACTATTATGCCTAAAATCATTGAACTGTGCTTATACTCAAATAGTCCAATAGCCGGCTTTTCTCGCGTGATTAACATTATTAAGTCTATTTTAAAACGCACAGCTTACTTAACTTTGTTAGCAGAAAATAAACCAATATTGAATCATTTAACAGAACTGGTAGGGCAAAGTGAATGGATAGCGATTAGACTAGCTGAGCATCCCATTTTATTAGATGAATTGCTTTATCCTAAAAATTTATATCGACCACTTAAAAGTGTCGACTTAGAAAATGAATTACGTCAATATCTTTTACGCATAGAAGAAGTTGATGAAGAAGCCGTACTCAATAGTATTAGACAATTTAAACAAATCAATGAACTCAGAGTTGCTGCTGCACTACTCACCGGACAACTTAACATTTCTCAAGTTAGTTTGTATTTAACACAGTTAGCTGAAGTAATTATTAGTTTTAGTGTAAAACATTGCTGGCGAATGGTTTCTGCTCGTCATGGAATTCCGGAAAATCTTAATATAACTGCAGAGCCATCTAATAACTTATTTAATACTTTAGGTTTTGCAGTGATCGGTTATGGAAAACTGGGAGGAGTTGAATTGGGTTTTAACTCTGATCTTGATTTAGTGTTTTTATTTAATCAAGATCTTGATTGCAAAACCAATGGTGAAAAATCAATTAGTGTCACGCGTTTTTATATTCGCTTATCGCAAAAAATTATTCATTTCCTTTCAACTAGGACAAATCAGGGAGTTTTATATGAAGTCGATATGCGTTTAAGACCCTCGGGAAATTCTGGAATGCTAGTGAGTCATATCGATTCATTTGTGAGCTATCAAAAAGAAGAAGCTTGGACTTGGGAGCACCAAGCTTTAATGAGAGCGAGATGCGTTTTCTTTTCTGATGATCAATTTATAAAACAATTTGATCAATTAAAAAATGAAGTGATTAACTTGTCTAGCAATAAAACAGGTTTACTAGATGATATTGTTAATATGCGTCAAAAAATGCGTCGGCAACTCGATAAAAGTACATCAGATCTTTTTGATTTAAAGCAGGGAGTTGGCGGTCTAGTGGACATAGAGTTTTTAATGCAATATTTTATGTTACGAGGAATAGGCAATGGTAAAAGTCATACAACTGATTTATTGAAGACAACACCAAGCAATACTATTGATGCGCTTAAAAAAATTAATATCGATGAACAAGACCGGCAATGTTTAATTCATGCTTATGGAGAGATTAGAAATACCATAAATCTTAAAGTTCTCAATGTGGAATCACCTGTTTTGGATCGAAAACTAGAGATTAATAAAAATATTATTTCACTCAGTAATTCAGTAGAGAAAATTTGGTCAGATGTGACTCGCTCATCTACCTTGTAATATTGAATGATGATAAATTACCAAATTATTCATATTGTGAGCCAACTACTTCAATAAGTTTGCAATCACTTAATTAGTGATAAAACGGGTATTTGTCGCGTATTTAGGCGTATTCTTTGATCTTATTTATCCTTTTTGGTGCACGTCTTTAAAAGTGCCTTTGAATGGTGCAGTCGGATCACTTTGATTTACGCGTTATTTGAGTAAATTTTTAGGGTGGAAAGGCTGATAAATTGGTCTAATGAAGTTAGAATGGAGTCATAATGAATGGCGTAGGGAATGAAAATGTCTG
>JBMYPE010000023.1:0-12917 GCA_049600015.1 Kangiellaceae bacterium | reverse complement strand
CTACCAATAAAGCCTACAGCCGTTTTGTGCCTCACAATGTATTAAAATTAATTAGCCCTAATGGCATTCAAACAACCAAATTAGGTGAATGCATAGAAAAAGAAATGACCATTCTTTTTTGTGATATTAGAGGCTTCACTCGCCTATCTGAATCCATGAAACCCAAAGATAGTTTTGCATTTATTAATCGTTATTTAAAAATCATGGTTCCAGTGATTAACAAGTATGGTGGTACTGTTGATAAGTACATAGGGGATGGCATTATGGCTTTGTTTCCCAGCTCTGCGGACAATGCTTTGAGAGCTGCGGTTGGTATGAATAGTGAGCTGTCAAAGTACAATAAAAAACTACAAGCGAAAGGATTGCCGACGGTAAAAATTGGTCTTGGATTACATACTGGAAAGATGATGCTCGGAACCGTAGGTACTCAATCTCGCATGGATGTGACAGTTATCTCCGACACGGTGAACGCAGCCGCAAGAATTGAAGCTTTGACTAAAACTTTTGATGTTTCAATACTCATTTCAGAAGAGATGCGACTAAGATTAAACAAGTTTGATAAAAGAGAGTTACGCTTTATTGCTACCTGCTTTGTACAAGGAAAAGCGCAACCTATGACGATTTATGAAGTCTTCTCTAATGACACAGTGAGTTTGAGAAATGAAAAACTTGAAAATCAGCAAGGTATGATAGAAGCTTGGACTTCGTATAAAAGAGGTGAATTGGATAAAGCGATTGGGATTTATCAAAAATTAATGGAGAAAACACCGCTTGATAAAGCTCAATTAGCACTCATTGAAGTTGTGCAAACTGGACGTTTATAGATTAACAAAACAATCCGAATTTACTTAAACAAAGATTACTAGAAATGAAGGTAAATAATTTGTCTATTTGGAAAAGAGAGATCAATTTAGAAAGACTGAATGCTCTTAGAAAAAACACTTTAGTGGGAACTCTAGGGATCGAAGTGACAGATTTTGGCGATGACTATGTAACTGCCAGAATGCCAGTCGACAAGCGAACTCATCAGCCAATGGGTATGTTACACGGCGGTGCATCTGTTTCTTTAGCGGAAACAGTGGGTAGTTTAGCCGCGACTATGGCTGTAGATGAAAACTATTATTGTGTCGGTCTAGAGATTAATGCCAACCACTTAAAATCAACAAAAGATGGGCATGTACACGCAAAGGCCACCCCAATTCATATCGGGCGCTCTACTCAGGTTTGGGATATCAAAATTGAAAATGACGCCAAGCAACTTGTCTGTGCTTCACGGTTGACTATGGCAGTTTTAAAACGGAAATCGATATAAGATCAACATAGTGCAAATCAATCTTTTTATTGATAAGATCGCGCATTGGTTATACTAATCCTTACCCACAAAAGCAATGACTCACAAACAATTTAGCCGTATTGAAATTTGCACCAGTGTAAAATCACTTTTGATCGAAACGCTTTCTCTAGATATTACTGTTGAAGATCTTGACGATGATGCCCCATTATTAGGTGATATTCCAGAATTTGATTCCATGGCCATAGTGTCGGTAATCACCGCATTAGAAGAAACTTTCGGTTTTACCTCCGCAGATGATGAATTAACAGCCGATGTTTTTGAGTCAATCACAACAGTGGTAGACTTTGTTTTAGAGCATACATAAGCGTTAAAAAGAAACAGGAAGACGTGACATTATCACGATTGTATTGTCACCCAATTAGGCATATATCCAATAGTTCCTTTAAATTAAAGTCTTCTACTAGCCATCGATATGATATTTTATTATGCTTTTGCATTATGAATATACTTCAGCCATCTATCTTAAAAATAATAGTAAGATAAGCACTACGTCAAAGGATATATTTGAAATCATGAGTACATCAACGCCTAAAGATAATATTAAGATTGTTCTCTTAGAGGGAATTCACCCTAGCGCTGAAACGTTATTTAGAAAAGATGGTTACAACAATATCTTTACCGCCTCAAAATCTTTACCAAAAGATGATTTAGAAGCAGTTTTAAAAGATGCCCATTTTTTAGGTATTCGATCTAGAACACAAGTGACAGATTCCTTGTTGGAAAAATCTCCTAAACTAGTGGCCATAGGATGTTTTTGTATCGGTACCAATCAGGTCGACCTAACAGCTGCTACCAAAAAAGGAATACCGGTATTCAACGCACCTTTTGCTAACACTCGAAGTGTTGCGGAGTTAGTGATTGCAGAAATTGTTTTACTCCTTCGAGGTGTGCCTGCTAAAAGTGCAGCTGCACATAGAGGCGAATGGCATAAGTCGGCAGCCAATTCCTTCGAAACACGAGGGAAAACGCTAGGTATTGTGGGTTATGGACATATAGGAACTCAAACTGGCATTTTGGCAGAAAGTTTAGGAATGAATGTACAGTTCTACGATATAGAAAAACAGCTGTCTTTAGGTAATGCAACCCCCGTTGATAGTTATCAGCAACTTCTAAAAACTTCAGATGTGGTGACATTTCACGTGCCAGAAACTCCTCAAACTAAAAACTTGATGGACAAAAAATCTTTCGAAATTTTAAAAGACGGCGCAATCTTAATTAATGCATCCCGAGGAACTGTTGTTGATATTGAAGAATTAGCAAAAGCATTAGAAAGCGGCAAAGTATTAGGTGCAGCGATTGATGTGTTCCCAGAGGAGCCCAAATCTAATCAAGAGGAATTTGTTTCAATTTTGCGGGAATATGACAACGCAATATTGACGCCTCATATTGGTGGATCAACTAAAGAGGCTCAAGTTAATATTGGTATTGAAGTAGCCGAAAAGTTGGTTAAATATAGCAACAATGGCTCAACGCTTTCCTCTGTTAACTTCCCCGAAGTTGGACTACCAGCACTTATTGGCAAGCACAGAATTTGTCATATTCACCAGAATGAACCGGGCATTTTGGCCAAAATTAATGACATATTTTCTGACACAGGTGTCAATATTTCAGCTCAATACTTACAGACCAATGAACATATTGGTTATGTGGTGACGGATATTGACGATATTTCTAGTCAGCAAGCTTTTGGTGAGTTAAAACAAATTCAGGGTACGGTAAGAAGTCGGATTTTATATTAAATCTATAATGCTCAGTTAAACCACGAGAAGTAGTCCCAGTCTATATTGTGCCTAGCACTCTATTCATGAACTCAACTGAGTTTTCTAAGCTAAAGAGTTATTTTGTGCACCATAAAGATGCGTTGCACTAAAATATGCTTTAAACTCTAATGCATGAATCTGACATCCCTATCCATCAATCAGTTAAGCACTGCCATAATTCATTTAGATACTGATTTTATTATCTTAAATCTAAATCAAGCGGCAGAGCAGGTGTTAGGATTTTCTTGTAGGCGATTAGTTGGTGAAAAGATATTTGACATAGTGAGCGGCGATTTCGATCGTGAAATGTTGACTCAATCAATCGAGAAAAAATTACCAACAGCTGTTCAAGATGTTCTTTTATCTCTGCCCAAAGGTGAGCTTTCTGTTAATTTAATTATCACACCGCTTTCCTCGGATAAACCCAAAAAAATTATAGGCAATCTCTTAGAGATTCAATCCAACGAAATACCTCAAAATATAAAGAAAGATCTGAGACTACAACAACAGTCCAGAGTAAGTGAACATTTAATAAGAAATCTGGCTCATGAAATAAAAAACCCCCTTGGTGGAATTAAAGGTGCGGGACAATTATTAGAAAGAAAGCTTCCAGCCGATTTTTCAAAAAAATATACACAAATCATTATCAGAGAATCAAATCGATTAGGTGACTTAGTTGATCGATTATTAATGCCTGCAAAAACAGAAGAACGACGATTAGAAAATATTCATCTGTTATTGGAGCAAGCGTTGGAGGTGTTGCTTATGCAGACGGGCGACCAAAAAATTGACGTTGTAAAAGATTATGATCCAAGTATTCCTGCATTGTTGATGTCTCCCAACCAAATAGAACAAGCCCTATTAAACTTAATTAAAAATGCAATAGAAGCGTTAAAACAACATGAAACCATTGATGCAAAAATAGTATTAAGAACTCGTATTAAAAATCAACACACCATTGGTGAAGATCAATTTAGACAAGTATTAAAAGTAGATGTTGAAGACAATGGTGGCGGTATTAAAAAAGAATTAGTGAATGACATATTTTTTCCAACAATTAGTGGCAAGCAATCCAGTGGTTTAGGGTTAAGTATTGCTCAAAGTCTTGCGCAAAGACATCAAGGGATTATTGAGCTTGAGCAAAAGCGAGGGAAAACCTGCTTTAGTTTATTACTACCGATGAACATAGGTAATCAAAAATTGAATAGCTAACAATTCAATGAGTAAATAAAATGTTAAATTTAGATAAAAAGAAAGTTTTATTAGTCGATGATGACGATAGTATTCGTTGGGTAATTAATGAAACTTTATCGGACTTAGGTTTGTTGGTCACACAATTATCCAGCGCAGATGAAGCGATAAATTATTTAGAAAGAGAAGAATTTAATTTAGTCATATCAGATGTCAGAATGCCAGGCTCTTCGGGGTTAGATCTTCTTAACTATTGCCAGCAATATAATCCTGATATGCCGGTCATAATAATGACGGCTCATTCTGATTTGGATAGTGCGGTTAAAGCCTATACGAAAGGCGCTTTTGAGTATTTACCGAAACCATTTGATATTGATGATGTGAGTGACGTTGTTATTAAAGCGCTTAACAAAAGAGTATCTAAAGAAGAAAAAACCGAATCAAAACCGAAGAGTAACTTTTCAATTATTGGCGAATCAGCTGCCATGCAAAACCTTTATCGCGCCATTGGTCGCTTATCAAGCTCTCATGTGAGTGTTTTAATAAAAGGAGAGTCAGGCTCAGGAAAAGAATTAGTCGCTCACGCTTTACATCAGCACAGTCCTAGAAAGGAAAAACCATTTATCGCTTTAAATATGGCAGCTATTCCTAATGATTTAATAGAATCAGAATTATTTGGACATGAAAAAGGAGCCTTTACGGGTGCGAGTTCGCGTTATTTAGGGCGATTTGAACAAGCGGACAATGGTACACTTTTTTTAGATGAAATTGGCGATATGCCACTTGAAACACAAACAAGATTACTCAGAGTTTTGTCAGAAGGATCTTTCTATCGGATTGGATCGGCACAGCCAACTAAGGTGAACGTGAGAATCATTGCAGCGACGCATCAAGACTTATTGCAAAAAGTAGAACACGGCGAATTTAGAGAAGACCTTTACCATCGACTCAATGTCATCCCACTAAACCTTCCATCACTAAGAGACCGCAAAGAAGATATTGAACTTTTAGCCAATTATTTTTTATCTAATATCGCAAAAGAACTCGACGAACCAAAAAAAGAACTTTCAAATAAATGTTTACAAACCATGCAGGAATTCTCTTGGCCAGGTAATGTAAGGCAACTCGAAAATACCTGCCGTTGGCTTTCGGTCATGGCAAATAGCCAATACGTTTTAAAAGAAGATTTACCCGAGGAGTTTAAGGAAACTAAATCTATCGGATCTAATGAGAGCTGGCAAAAACAACTAGCAAATGAATTAAAAAATCGATTTGCTGATGGCGATAAACAATGTCTAATTGAAATTCAAAAAAGCTTTGAACAACTTTTAATCGCCACTGCGTTAGAGTTAACTTCTGGTAAAAAAGCGGAAGCTGCTAATCTTTTAGGTTGGGGACGGAATACTTTGACTAGGAAGCAGAAGTAAAGGTGATTCAACCACTAAATCTTCTTATTAGCTTAGAGGTTGGTTGTTCAAAATATAAATAAGATAAATAAGCTACCGAAATACATACAACAACAGACACTAAAAGTTTAGATTCTACTGATAATTCTAACTGATTAACTTTTGTAATAATCGGCATGTGCAATAGATAGAACGAATAAGATATTTTCCCTAAAAAATCACCTACTTTGTTAGCCAACAAAACATTATTATTGGGTACAAGATATACAATACAAAAGAATACTGAGCTCATCACAAGCAGTACTTCGTAGTTTAACCACATTTTGTTTTTTGCATCTGACGTGATAGGTGAGAACTGGGGATACATTAGTGGTATCAGTAAGAGAGTTAATATAAACCAGTTTTTATTAAGATATTCAGGTACTTTAAATGTCTTGTAGTAGATCCCAAAAATAACGCCAATAAAGAAATATGGTAGGCTTCTAAGAATATTAAAAAAATTATATTTTATACCTTGAATTTCACCTGATATGCGCGGAAAGTTCGTAAAAAATAGAAGAATCAGAATGGCAGTTATTAACATATAAACGTATCCTATCCGACTAGCCGCTAAATACCAGAAAATTACAAAGATCAAATAAAAATGTATTTCTGGTGAAATCGTCCAAAGAACGCTTTCACCATAAACAAATATTAGATGCGCTATTAATGAATTGATATCAGTAATTTCGTATAAACCAGAATAGCCAAACAAAGATAATATGTATGAACTTAATACGACTAATAAATACAGAGGGATAACTCTTCCTATTCTGGCAAGAAAATACTTTTTTAAATTTTTCTTATTGCACTCTCTATCAAAATAAAGGTGGGACATCAGAAACCCACTTAACAGGAAAAACAACATTACGCCGTATTGACCGGCAGCACCGCCCAAGCTTCCTCCAAGCCAATTGGTAGCATCACTAAAGTGGGTGATAAAAACAATAAGTGCTGCCAATCCTCGCAGCGTGTTTAATTTTCTTATTTCCAACTTATATTCCGAATACTCACGTCAATATTTTTGTGCATTCTTTAATCTTCCGGCAGCTCTTCAAACTCTTTTCGTTTACTTTCAAACCATGCCTTCATTTCTTCTGGTTTTTGCATTAATTCGCGCATTTCTGCCATTACTTTTAAATGTGCTTCGTCTTGCTTTTGAAACATCTCCATTCCGTGTTGTTTACTGAGTTCAACTAACTCTTCAAAAGTGTTGGCCTTAAACTCTTTATCACAAGCACCACCTAATTGATTACAGATCATCGTTTTCATTTACTTTCCTTTGCTTTTTTTAATTTAACCAAGCACCAGCTGATTGTATTGGTTGTTGATTATCGGTTGCTGATACCCAAACTGCAACTCCTAACTTTTTATTTGATTTATGAAATTTTTCTGGAATATCGATTTCCCATTGATATTGATTAGCTTTTCTTCTACTAATAGATTGTTTATTTTCTAAGCTCACAAATTCATGCTTTAGAATTTTACCTTCATTTTCGCCTCGTTTTATTTTGCTGGATAAGTCAAAACCCAATATAGAAAGATGCGCTTTGAGTTTGTTGTTTTCCAAATTGTTAGAATTATCAACTGGGTTAAATTGTATTTTGGCTTGATTGTTTTTGATTGATACTGATAAATTGCCTATATCTGACCAATTAATATCTGGCAATTTTTCGTGTAAATACCACGCTCGAAATTCTTGTCCCATATACACAAAGCCTGGCGTGTAAACACCCTTTATGTTTCCTTCTGACCGGTAACGTCTTTGTCTTAGCGCATGTGTTCTTTTTGCAAAGGGATCTTTCCAACCTATGTAGTCCCAATAGTCAACATGAAATGCGATCGGCACAAACTGCTGCCATAATCTTGTGTCATTTTTTAACTGACTCAGCCATTCATCAGCTGGCGGACAACTACTGCATCCTTCAGAAGTATACAATTCAATTAGTGGTACTTTGGCAACTCCGCTAGAAAATATTTTTGACTGGTCTTGAGCAAATGACGCGACAGGGTTTAGCAAAAAAAGTAAATATATTAATAAAAGGCTTGAGGTTTTGTTTTTAAGTTCATTCATTTATAATTTCAAAATTAGATCATCCGTATATTGTTTGAGTTGGTCTAACACTTGTTTGTTACAGTCAATGTTGGAGTCCTCTATATTTTTTATTGAAGATAAAAAACTCTCATGGTTAAAATGGCTTTCTCTCCCTAATAAATTTTCTCGCCTAAAATCATTCCATTCATTCTTTTCTTCGTCTGAAAGTGATTCAAAGGAATTTCTTGCTCGATAGCGGAATAACATAGTTTCTAATCTTGGATCTTTAAACTGAAACTTCATATTTTTTAACGAAGCAAAATCAGTTCGTCTAATCACTTCCATTTCATTTTTATCTGATTGAGAAAAAAAACCGCCTGAATAGAGTGAATGATCAGGATTGGTCACTTGTTCAAATTGATGGGTTTTATAAACATTTAAAATCTTATTGCTAATTGATTTTCTATTTTTTATTAGTGACGCTGCATACTTTAAACACTCTTCTTTATCGATTCCAAGATGCTCTTGGTTTTCAATATTAAGTACGCCTAATGGGGCAACTGCTGGACATTTATTAAAATGAACTTCTTTAATGGCTAATCGTTCGACACCTTCTGGTAAGTCTGTTTGTCGGGTGAATATTCTTTGTTGTATTTCTTCTTCTGAGAGCGTAAAAAATGAGTCATTATGTTTTGTTAAGTCATAACATATCACACTGTTTTTGTTAGTTGGATGCATAGCGATTGGCATCATAATACCCGTATATTGGTGAGTTGAACCCAACATGCCAGATGAATGCACAAATGGTTTATGATTGATAACATCAATCTCTGTCATAACTAGTCGCTTGTCGCGCATTGAAAATAAGTAGTCGAATAACTTTGGTTGTTTTTCTTTTACGAGCTTTGCCATGTTAATAGTGGCATAAACATCCGCTAGTGCATCATGTGCGTCTTCATGCTCAATTCCATTTGCTTTACTTAGTTTTTCTAATCTAAAAGTTGTCACGCCTTTTTCGTTTTTTGGCCAATTGATACCTTGTGGTCTTAACGCGTGAGTCATTCTTAATAGATCTATTATATCCCAACGTGAATTTCCATTTTGCCATTCGCGAGCATAGGCGTCATAAAAATTCCGATACAAACCATGTCTTACTACTTCATCATCAAATCGAATATTGTTGTATCCTACCGCGCAAGTATTGGCAGTAGAAAGTTGAAGATGAATTTGTTTAAAAAACTCGTTTTCCGAAACGCCTTTTTGCAATGCAGTTTGAGGAGTAATTCCGGTGACTAAACAAGCTTCTGGATGAGGGATAAAGTCATTGGAGGGTTTACAATAAATATTAATGGGATCATCAATAATATTAAAATCTAAGTCTGTTCTAATGCCTGCAAACTGACTTGGTTTGTCTTTAACAGGGTTAGCACCAAAGGTTTCAAAATCAAACCAAAAGAATGATGGTTGTTTCATCTCATTTTGCATAAATAATAAATTTTAAGTTTGTTTTATTAAAATTGGGGTCGGAGTCGCTCTGTATCAAATCTTGTAATAGCGTTGATTGAAAAACTCAACTAACAAATAATAAGATAGTGATCATAGCAACTCCGACCCCTGATAATAAAAAATTACGCTTTATTCAAAAAACATCTTCTCTCTTTTCTTTGAATGATTGCCAATTTCACTCATATCATCTGAATGATAAAGTCGTCCATTAACCATCACACCATGCACTTGATCCGTAGAATAAATATCTTTTAATGGATCGCTGTCTAGAATAACTAAATCTGCAAGCTTGCCCGCCTCAAGCGATCCTATGTGTTTTTCCATACCAATGTAACGAGCGCCATCAATTGTCGCTGCTCGAATAACTTCTAAGGGAGTCATTCCACCTTGAGCAAACATCCACATTTCCCAATGAGATCCTAATCCTTCTCTTTGACCGTGAGCCCCCAGTTGAACTTTTACACCTTCATCCAAGAGTTCTTTTGCTACTCTTGCATTGTTGAAGTGGTTGTAATCTTCTTCTGGTGCAATTGTTCTGCGGATTGAACGAGGATACAAAACTTTTTGTGGAACGTATTTGCTCAACAAAGGGTGCTTCCAAACTTCATCATGTTGATACCAATAGTTCTCACCCCAAATTCCGCCGTAACCTACAACTAAAGTTGGTGTGTAACCTGTTTCACTTTGCTTCCAAAGTTGTTTCACATCATCATAAATTGCTGCCATTGGAATGGAATGCTCTATCCCGGTGTGACCATCTACAATCATTGTTAAGTTGTGTTGGAATAACGAACCGCCTTCTGGAACCACCATCATGTTCGTTTGGCGAGCCGCTTCTAATACTTGTTGTCTTTGATCTCTGCGCGGTTGATTATAACTTTTAACAGAAAATGCACCTTGTGACTTTAGGCGTTTTAAATGTTTAGTTGCATCTTCTAGTCCATCAATTTCTGCTGTGATATAAGTATGAGCGCCATATAAAATTCGACCAGTTGAGAATATTCTAGGGGCTACGGTTAATCCTTTACGTGCCATCTCTGCCGTTGAAAATATCTCACCGGTATCATTTGAAGGATCATGAATAGTGGTGACACCAAAAGCTAAAGAAGCTAAGTTCATCCAGTTTTGTTGTGGTGTTATTTGATTACTACCTTGACTACCATGCCAGTGAACATCAACAATGCCAGGCATAATTGTTTTGCCTTTTAGCTGAATTGTTTTTGCATTACTTGGAACCGATAAGGTTCCACTTTTGCCTAAAGACTTTATTCGATTGCCCGTTATTAAAATTTCTCCATCGGCTAAAACTTCATCTCCGTTCATAGTGATAATCTGAGCACCGGTTAGTAGAACACTACCATCTGGTTTATCACTTTGAACCTCAAAACTGAGACTGGTAGATTTTGTTTTTAAATCTTTTGATTCAGACTTCCAGTTTTTAATTGCAGGAACTTTAAGCTGGTAAAGTTTATCGCCTAATGACCAGTTGATCGTATCACTCTTTTTACTCCAAGAGATATTTCCACCCCCTAAGTCACTAAATTTTAACAATGGAATGTTACTTGCCTTAGGCGATAGCTGAATCGCTTTTGACGCTGCTGTAAATGGCGTAACATATAAATGATAGCGTTCTTTAAAGGTTAGAAATTTTTCATTTGGAGACAATGCAAACTCAGTTGCCCATTGACTACTCGCATGCGTTCTTTCATCATTTCCTTTTAAGTTAACACTTGATAAATGTGTTTTTGCATTTGAAAAACGAGTCAAATAAATTCGTTGATCATCTTTGGAATAAAAAGGATTATTTCCTGATTCCGTAATGAGTGTAGAAGCGCCACCAGATGAACTGACTTTATAGATACCAGGATAAAGATCAAAGTCATCGGGTAATAGTCGCCCCGCGGTCACTTTTTGATAGACGACTGACTTGCCATCATTTGAAAAGCGTGGCGAGATGTATTTTCCTTTCTGCTCTGTCAGCTTTTGGTTTTTACCACCTCGAGATCTTACCTTTCTGATTGCACCTTGGCCTTTGTCATTCCAACTAGCATAAGTGATCCATTTACCATCTTTAGAATAAGAAGGATAAAAAGCAAATTCATTGTTCCGCTTTGTTAAAAGTTTAGCTTTGCCATTAGGTAAACTGCGAGTATAAAGCTGCCCTAATGCTTGAAATACAACTTGCTTTCCATCGGGACGCACCTGTACCCACCTAAGCATTTTGGTATCAAATTTTTCAGGTCCAGGATCTTGCTCAAAACGTACTGCTTTTCGCATTGATTTAGTTGTTTTTACATGAAAAGGAATATCGCTAGCGACGCCAGTCACTCGATTAACTTTGTGTAACTTTCCGCCAGCCCATAAAACGATATTCTTACTATCTGGCGTCCAAGAAAGGCTTGGATAAACGCCGTGAACAGCCCAAGTTTCTTGCATATCTCTATCTAATTTTTTATAAACAGGCGTTTCTTTTCCCGTAGTTAAATCTTTAATAAAAAGGCTTGATTGATTTCTTATGCGTCGGACAAAGGCTAAGTACTTGCCATCCGGCGAAGGTGTTGGTCTTACTGAGCCGCCCATTCCGGTGACTTCTTTTTTTATTTTTCCATTGCTTCGATCAATCGAAAATATTTCATAAATCACATTGTTAGAATCTTTGCTATATTCAAAAACGCCACCGGGCGTTGAGTCTCTTGAAAAGTAAACCTTTTTCCCATCTGGCGAAAAGCTCGGCTCACCTAAGTCTTTTTGTTTATTTGGCATTTCATTTAACTGTAAACCCGCTCCACCCGCTTTATGGTAAAGCCATATTTCTCCTGAGCCAATTGAGCGTTGTGACGTGAAGTGCTTATGAGCAGCTATGTAATCACCATCTGGTGACCATGTAGGACTGTTTAATAATCTAAATTTTTCTTTAGTGACTTGATGTTGATTAGTTCCGTCAATGTCCATGATCCAAATATTATCTGCACCATCTTGATCCGATGTAAAAACGAGTTGCTTACCGTCTGGGCTAAACTGCGGCTGCATTTCCCAAGCGATTGAGTGAGTAATTGCTTTCGCTTTTCCCCCTGTAATCGGCATGGTGTAAATATCACCTAATAAATCGAAAGCGAGTGTTTTACCATCAGGGCTGACACTCACATTCATCCAAGTGCCTTGAGTCACGTCAATATTGGCTAAGTAAGCTTCGCCTGGAGGATTATTGACATCCCATTTAGCGGGTTCTTCTGTAGCAGAGTTTGCTTCTTTTGCGATTAAATTGCTTGAGCTTAAAGTCAGTAATCCGACTAAGCCGAAGGAAAAGAGAAGTGATTTTTTCATAAATAATCCTTATAAACTAAATTTAAATCTAGGTTTGTACATTCTTGGTCCCCTTCTTTGCGATGAGGGATTAGGGGAGATTTATCTTTTGAAACTCATGTTATCAATTAAGATTGTGTAGAGCATAAATCAAATTCCTTTCAAAAAAGAGAGAGGCTAATCAAATCCCCTTCGATCCCCCTTCGCAAAGTGGGAGGTTAATCAGATTCCTTTTTTGCAAAATGAAGCTAATCAAACAGCCTCAACTGATATAGGTACGCCATTTAATGCTGCATTACCAGTTAACTTATCGACAAACTTTT
>JBMYPE010000022.1:0-13027 GCA_049600015.1 Kangiellaceae bacterium | reverse complement strand
TCAAATAAACTGGCTCTTTTTCACACTTTTGACGACTTTTACTTATTTTTGTTACCTTATCTTACCTTTTATCAAGCGAAAATCTCAATTTTCCATTGAGTTACTGACCTGACTTATGCCCATTTAACTCTTTGATTAATTTAAATAGGGAGACCATACAGGCGCTTTGACCTCCCCTTTTTTGGAAGGTAATCTAGCCTTAAAACGTCCATCTGTCGATACAACTGATAATACTTGCCTTCCTCTGTAGACAGTAGCGTAAATGATCATACTTCCATTTGGCGCTAAGCTAGGAGACTCATCTAAACGAGTCTCGGTAATAATTTGCATATTACTTGTTTCTACATCTTGTACCGCGACATGAAACACACCGTTAGTTCTATTTATGATGACCATGGTTCTACCATCTGGAGTAAAGGAAGAGCTAGCATTATAATTTCCATCGTAAGTCATTCTTTGAGCCTTTCCGCCGAATAAGTTTTTTCGATAAATTTGTGGTCTTCCCCCCCTATCCGACGTAAAAGTTAATGACTGACCATCGGGTGTCCAATTTGCTTCGGTGTCTATTGCATAATGGTTAGTGATTCTAGAGAACCTTTGCGTGTTCAAATCCAATACATAAATTTCAGGGTTGCCGTCTCTTGATAAAGTAAGTGCCAAGCGTCGACCATCTGGAGAAAATGCTGGCGCACTATTGATACCTTCAAAAGCAGCTACTCTCTGTCGACTATTGTTTTTATAAATATCTTGAATAAATACTTCAGAGCGACCATTTTCGAAAGAAACATAGGCTAGTTTTTGTGCATCTGGCGACCATGCAGGTGACATTATTGGTTCACGACTCGAAAATAATGTTTGAGGCGCCCAGCCATCAGAATCTGAAATCATTAAGCGGAAAGGCTTTTCTAAAGTTTTGTCAACTGATACATAAGCAATTCTGGTAGCAAACGCGCCTTTCTCGCCAGTGAGCTTTTCATAAATTCTATCTGCAATTCGATGGGCGTGAAACCTCAAATCTTTCGCTTGAATAAAGGCAGAATAACTATCTAGTTTATTTCTATCGACCTGATAAAGTTTTCCATTGCGCACTTCCTGAGTTTTTCGAAAAACGTCAATTAATTCATAGGCAATTTTTAAACGACCATCGGGAATTTGCGTGATACGCCCAACAACAACGGCTTCAATTCCCTTCTCCCTCCACAGCTTTAAATTGACCTCTTCATATTGATCAATACTTTGAACTTGCTCATGCCTAGCCATTGGATCAAACCGTCCGCTACGCCTTAAATCTGATGATATAACCGAGGCAACGTCTTCGGGCGCATTGGCATCGATCCCCTTCCATGAGAACGGCAATACTGCGACTGGTCTAGCATTATCTGCGCCACCAGAGATAATAAAATCAAATTCCTCAGCGGCTACACTAAAATTTAGTAAAAAAATAATTAAAGTAACTTTTTTAATCATATTGCTTTTCATACCGTTTTTATAAAAAAATTTATGTGTACTTAATCTTCTGCATTTTTTAGCTGGAAATAACTGTCTTTTAATTCTGCGAACACATCAGGGTCACTCGATACCGGCAAGGGCTCGGCTTTGTATATTGCTCTTTGACCAGTTTCGCAATGCAATTGATCACCTGAAACACTTGTGACGCTTAGCACCAATCCACCCGGCGCTAATTTCATTCTAAAATTACAAAACCCTTTATTTTCAGGTTCAATCCAGTTTCTTTGAATCTTATTCTCAATTAACAAGCGATATTTATCAACTTCTGTCATCACTTGCGCTCTATGAGCTGCGTTCAAAGCTTCAGTTTCCGCTGCCATTTGCAGCTCCATTTCTCTTTCCATAGCAGCTTGCGCTTCAGCTTCTTTTCTTTTTCGTTCTTCTTCTAATTTTTTCTTTCTATCCGCTTCAATTTTTTCTTTTCGTTTTCTCTCTGCTTCCGCGGCTCTCGCTTTTTCTTCCTTTCTCTTTTTTTCTAATGCAACTTTTTCTTTTTTTGCTTTTTCATCTGCGATGCGTTTCTTTTTATCATCTGCCGCTTTTTTTTTCTTTCTTTTTTCTTTCAATCTCAGCTTGTTGTTTTTTTCTGCGCTTTTTTTCTTCTGCTTTTTTCTCAGCATCTATTTTCTTTTTTCGTTCATCTTCTTTTAGTTTTTTTATTTTTCTAAGACGTTCAATTTCTTTATTTTTAATATCTAAATCTTTCTGTCTGATATTTTTCAATAAACTCTTTGCTGACGCTGCATTCACAGCAGTCGCATTTATTTTTTTGGATGAGCTGCTTTTCTTTAAATCAATTTTTGAAAAATGAAAATTAAGAGCCAACAAAATGATCATAAAAATATGAGCTATGACAGAAATGGCTATGGCTTTACTTAACTTCATAAATAATTAACTATTTGGGCTTAAAAATAAACCCATTAACCTTCTGGTTCAGTCATCAAACCAACTGACTCTATTCCGGCATCGGTTTGTAATAAGTTCATTAATTGAACCACTTTGTCATAAGCAATATTTCTATCACCATTGATCATTAATTGTATTTCCGGATTTCTTTCACGTTGTGCAATGACGAGTTCAATCAGTTCATGTACTTCCAAAGCTTGATCTGATGAGTCTCCAACTGACAAATAGTAATTTCCACTGCCGTCAATGCTTGCAATCAATGGAGGCTCTGCGTCAGCAGACATAGGTTCAGCGTCTACTTGCGGCAGATCGACTTTTACACCAGCGGTAATAAGCGGCGCGGTGATCATAAAAATAACCAGTAAAACCAGCATGACGTCTATGTAAGGTACTACGTTAATCTCGCATACTGGTCTACGTTTGTTTTTTCTCAAAGTAGGTTGTGAGTTCATAATCTACTCGATTACCGCGGCACGTTATTTGACTGAGCGTTCGCGTTTTTTATATTTGAAGCACTGTGCGCTTTTCTATGCAAAATACCAGAGAACTCTTCTACAAAATTTTCGTAAAGAATTTCTATTTTTTGAACTTTATGAGTAAATCGGTTGTAAGCAATTACCGCTGGAATTGCTGCAAATAGACCCATAGCCGTAGCGATCAATGCCTCTGCAATCCCAGGCGCAACCATTGCTAGTGTGGCTTGCTTAACCGAACCTAACGCGATAAATGAATTCATAATCCCCCAAACCGTTCCAAATAATCCGACGTAGGGTGTTGTTGAACCAACCGTCGCTAAAAAGGATAGGTGCGCTTCAGTTTTATCAATCTCTCTCGAATAGGCTACTCGCATTGCTCTATGGGTTCCATCCATTACGGCTTGCGGACCCGTTCCTTGTTGTTTTCTTAGACGGGCAAACTCCTTATAACCAGAGACGAATAAAAGCTCCATTCCTGCGGGAATTTTATTTCTAGACGTTAAATCTGAAAATAATTTACCTAAATCAACCCCAGACCAAAAGCGCTGTTCAAATAAGTTACCATTTTTTAGCGCTTTGCTTAATGCGCGACTTCTGTCCAAAATCATCGCCCAAGAAATCATCGATAAAAGAACGAGTGACACCATGATGACTTGAACGATTACGCTAGCGTTTAGAAATAATCCTAAAATTGACATATCAGCTGACACGTTGCAGCTCCTCTTTTACTTGAATTGGGAATCGGCAAGGAATAAAACTTTTCATATTTAGACATGCCACTTTTGTTTTTACCTTATTGATCAATTCTGGTTCCTGACCCGCCCTTGTAATCGATATATGCTGCTCAAAATCAATACTAACGGCCTTGAGCCGGCTTATGCGAGTGAAAATTTGTAAGTTATCGTTTAATCGCGCAGGCTTTAAGTAGTCTATCTCCGTTTTTTTTACTACCAAAGCGACCCCCTCATTGAGCAGTCGATGCTGATCGATATTAAGTGCATTAAGCCACTCAGAGCGAGCCCTTTCATAAAACTTTAGATAATTGGCGTAATAGACTATTCCGCCTGCATCTGTGTCTTCGTAATAGACCCTAATCGGCCAAATAAATTCATTGTTCATAAAATTCTAGGAAAATTAAAAGCTGATTTTCATGCTACTTTTTTGTAACTGCGCACTATAACTAATTGATACTGATAATTTAACTGTAAATCGTTAAAAATTATGATGTTTTATGACTTAAATGAGTAAATTGTGATCTAAGGTACTATTCTCTGCCGATATTATAGATTTCTGTTTGGCTAAGGTAATATTTATCTGGTTTTTTGATCATATAATCTGCTACCCTCGCCAGCTCTTTTTTTACGCGCTCAGAGCGAGTTTGACATCATTTTGGCTTAACTTGTGACACCATTTCATCTAGCTTTAAAACTTAAATTGACGCTTGTGGCCTTCTCATCTATCGGGCTCTTACTAACACCAGCAATAAAATCTGCTGAAACCGCCCAAACAATCGAGCCAAAGGAAAATCAATTAGAGCAAGCTGAGGAACCTTCAAATCCTCAACATATTATTATCACCAGTCGAAAATCGCCTCTAAGCGGACTGGCTCCGACCACACAAGCGACTTTTTTGATCAATCCAGAAAACTTACCAAAAATTGCAAGCAGTTTAACTGAATTAATAGAAGGCTCACCTGGAGTAGCTGAAAACAGTCAACCTGGGTTATTTCAAGTGGTGTCTATCCGAGGCGTATCTAGGCAAAGGATATTAACTTTATTAGATGGCGTTAGATTGAGCAGTGAACGAAGAGCTGGGACAGCCGCCTCTTTTATTGATCCATCTTTACTTCAAGGTATATCAATCACCAGAGGACCTGCATCCAGTTACTATGGTTCCGGCGCTATGGGTGGTGTCATGCAACTCGATTTAACGCAAATATTGGGGCATCAGTTTTCCGCTGGTTTTGATTCGACCGGTAACGAAAATTATCAAAATTATTCTTGGGGCACGGAACACGACTCTAGTGCCAATCATTTTTCTGTGGTGAGGCGACAAGCAGAAAATAGCGAAGATATTAACGGCGCAGATTTGAACACTCACTTTGAGCAATTATCGGCGCTCTATCAAAATTCAGTCGAGCTGCATGACGTAAACGTTTTGCCTTTGTTTAATCATTCAAGAATAGATAGTTGGTTGTTTACATCAAAGGGAACTGATTTGGGTCGTTCAAATATTCGTTTTCCCAACAGAATTGTGAATGTACCTAATGAAGCGCATCATATATTCAAAACATCTGTGACAAGTACAAATCAGTGGTCTGCAGATTTTTATTTTCATGATCAATCAATTACCACTCAAACCATAAGGCCCAATCAGTCAATCATAGACGTCACTAATGAGTCACAAGATTTCGGTGTAAATTGGCAATTAGGTTGGAGTGAAAATAATAACAACAAAAATTCATCCAATTTATTTGGGATTGATTTTTACACGAGAAAAAATGTTAATAGTGACGAGTTAAAAAATGATCTGATAGAAAATAACTTTGTGCAAGTCCAAACATTAAACAACGCTCAAAAAAATGAGTTAGCCGCTTTTTATAGTACGCATTTTCAATATGATAATTTTAGAGTTCAAGCTGGTGGTAGGTATACATTAGAGCAATCTAAAAATGCCAATATTGACACTTTATCGAATAACGCTTTGACAGCATTTACGGGTATCGCATTTAATTTGCTTGGTAAAAAAGAAGAAAGTAACTTTTTGGAAATTAACGCCAACATTGGCAGCGCTTTTCGATTCCCTAGTTTAACGGAACTCTACTTTTCCGGCACAACCGCAAGAGGTGAAATTAGAGGTAACAGCCATTTAGATGCGGAAGAATCGCTTAATTTTGAAATTGGATTTAATTGGAAATATTTAGCTAGTCAGTTAAAGATGACAGTTTTTGAAAATCATTTTGATAACTATATCGAACGCATCACTGTCGGCATTAATGAACAAAATGAAGATATTTTGACATTCGTTAACCAACAAGATGGCAAAATTAAAGGCTTAGAAACAGAGTACCAATATTCAATGTCGAACATACTCGATTTGAATTTTATTGCAACCAAGATGGAAGGTAAGAATGGCCAAAATCAACCTCTATCAGATATCCCAAGTGACAGAGCGAGTCTATCATTCAATTATCATAACAATGACTTGTCTGCTGAATTAAAATTTCAGCATCGAAGAACTAAAACGGCTTTTGGAAGTGGCGAACTGGCAACAAAAGCAGCAAATCTACTATCCGCAAGTTTTCAATATCAATTTAATAATCATTGGACATTTAAATTAGTGGGTGAAAACCTACTCGACACCGAATATGTCGCCTCCTCAGATGATTTGGCTACCCTTATGCCGGGCAGAAGTTTTGGTATAAGCTTTGTATGGCACGAATAGAAAAACTAACCTTTTTTCTATTTCGACGTTTTATTGGTATTGCGCTGACTCATCACCTAACGCTCGTTTAACCGCGACTTTTCTGTTGTGGCTAAAAATGATCCGCCATTGATTAAAAGTCTCAGAGGCCAGTATAGTACCTTGTTTTGAACACCAAAATTGATGATACATTTTTTTTATTCTTTTATTGGTATCTGGCGATCGCTCTTTTAATTTTTCCGCTAAAACCATTGCTGCTGTCATGGGATCTTTTTCAATTTTTGAGATTAAATTTAACTTTAATGCAGCTTCTGCATCTATAACATCAGCGGTCATAGCCAAATTCATGGCTTGATCAAGCGGCATATTTTCCATTAACGCAGGTGTGCCGCCCATATCAGGAACTAATCCCCACTTTGACTCCATGATTGAAAAAGACGTATTCGGATCCGCTATACGGTAATCACCACCTAATGCGATTTGCATACCGCCTCCCCAACATTTTCCTTTAACCACCATAATCACAGGGACTTTCAATTTTCGCCAACCCACAGTAACCACTTGAGCCAAATTTGGACTAAACGGCCACCACTTCCAAAGCAGTTTTAATCCATTGGTTGGGCTTTGCATGACCGATTTAAGATCAAGTCCAGAACAAAAACTTTCACCTTCGCCTTGAACAATTATTGCTCTAATGGATGAGTTTTTTGAAAGTTGTTTGATACTAGAACGGATAACATAAAACATAGGCATATCTAATGCGTTATGTTTTTCTGGTCTATTCAAACTGACAATTGCAATTTCATTGTCAATATTTATGGCAACTCTGGAACTATCCTTCATGTGAATTCTCTTTTTGTTTTTCTAACCAGTTTAATAAAATTGGATTAAATTTATTCGGAACTTCCATACTTGGAACATGGCCAGCGCCATCTATGATCTCATAGGATAATTCTGGCATTAAATCTAACAAGATACTCGCTTGTTTGATCGGTACAGTTTTGTCTTCGCTGCCCCAAATAAGCAATTTGGGCATTTTGGTTTTCGCCAATTCTTGGTATTCATAATTATAATCGTGAGTCGCCATAAATCTTAAAGCGGATAACATAGCGTTTCTGAACCCTTCATATTCTGCTTGTTCCAAATAATTATCGCCGTAAGTTTCGAACGCCTCTCCTTTTCCAGGTTTATTTGCATGACTTTCTATGTTTCTTGGCATCAAAAACACGTTGAATAAATACTCTCCAACTAGCGGAATGGTTAACGGATAAATTCTATCTTCGCCCAAATTTATAACCAAGGGATCTTGCAAAATAAGTGACTTTAATTTTTCAGGAAATCGGTGCGCAAAGTGGCTAACAATTGTTCCTCCCATTGATAAGCCCAATAGATGAAATGGTTTATTAATATTAAGCGCCTCAACCAACTCATTAATTTGTTCTGCAAATAATTCAACTCCGTAAACCTCATCGGGCCGGTCACTATAACCATGACCATATAGATCAAGACTTAATACACGAAAACCTTGAGTTTCTAAAAATTCATAAGTCGGTTGCCAAACGTAAGAAGCGACACCGTAACCATGAACCAAAACCACCGTCTCTGCATTTTTATCTCCAGTCAGCTGATATCGAGTCACTCCTTTTGAAAGTTTGACAAATTCTGCGTTAAGAGCGCTTCTACTTTCTTCATTTAATTGCTTAATTTCCACATCTTGATATGCATGGTACCCCCATCCAAGTCCGCACAATACTATGAAAACCCATCCGGTTAATTTTAAAAATTTCATTTACGATCTACACCTTATTTATAACTTACTAAAACTCAATATATCTATATGTCGTTAATAACAATAAGAACGCATCATTTTGCCACAATTTGCAGTGACTTTCTTAATTCAAATCGGCTAATATACCAAGAATTAGCCAAGCCTGTACCTTCTGTAACTACGGGCATGTACATTTTTGATTTAAACCTCATTAGTTTTGGAGGCAAAGTGCCATTTTTAAAAAGCCTGATCTGTATCGAGGGTCACGATAATGGTCGAAGATTCCTATCGATTTCAGCGATTCTTTATCTCCTATTAATTACACTTTTAACCATTCTGGCAAAGGCTGGAATATTAGTCTTTTTGCTCCTTATAATTGCAACGCCTATTCTACTAGCGTCGTCCATTAGGCGTATCCATGATGCTGGATTTATGACGCCGTTAGCAGGTATTCAGGTAACGGTTTACTGGTTAAATGTATTTGGTTTAACCTATTTAGATCATTCCGCTAAGTGGATTCTATTATTGTTAGGTGTTATTTCGACTCTCATCATCTCAACCATCCGCAATATCAAAATACGCCATAACCATACTTACCAATTAGGTTATCACGGCCCAGCTAATTTGCGAGAAGAACACAATATAAATGATCTAGATCGGGTAGAGCCAACGCTAACAACTAATGTATTTGATGGGGAAAATACACATGACGATGAGAGCCAACCATTAGATTTTGATTTACATAAAAACTCATCAGCAGTTCGCTTTCAGACTAGGAAAGAAAACTTCTCGGACGATACTCACTCACATTCGTTTAAAGAACAGTTTACCCATTGGTTTGAACAACACAAAAATTTGGTGATAGCAGGCATGGCGGTTAGCTTGGTAATTATTCTATTAATATTATTCTTACCGAGTGCGTCAAACAATTCCAGCGAAGTTGACACGCCAGTTCAAAATGATTTAGCGAAAGAGGTTGAAAAAGAAAGAAATCACAAATTAGAAATGCCCGATGAATTTTGGTTAATGCTTGATCAAAACGATGCTGTCACAATTGGTTGGGTAGGTGACTACAAAGAAGATGGAAACTATTGGTCAGCAATTACCGGAACGGGCGATAAAACCTGCACTGATCTATATTTTATTTTAGGTGAAAGAATCAGAACCGTTAATGTCACGGTCAAAGCAAATGAAGATTATTATGCCGACTTCTCTCCAGTGGATACTCAACTGATCATCAAATCCATTGCTGATAAAGATAGGTTTAAACTCTGCGGGTATGAATTTAAATTAAATGGCACGAGAGCTTTACTCAGAAAGCACGAGTTTTATAGAAAATATATTCTTAATTAAAATTAGTGGCATTAATCTAACTCTGTTTTACAAAGCTAAAGGAACAGCTGAAAGCGTCACTTCATTGCTATCCTCATTTGCGGCCGGCGAAGTATCAAACGCTCTAATTAAAAAATCATAAGTATCTCCAGCGGTTAAACCTTCAATAGTCGCTTGGTTCGAGAAAGTGGTCGCACTGACACCATTCACATACCCATCTCCAGCGACAGGATCGACTACCACTCTAGTTGCGCTAGCCAACGGATCATCCGCCGCAAAATCAAAAGGCGTAGTTTGATAGTAGACCGCATATTTGACTGGGTGTTTATCCATGGCAATATCCCAGCGTAAAATCACACTCTCTACACCTGCTTCAACTTCTTGTAGTCCAATGCGTGGCGTCGGCTCTCCGGGTGGCCACACAAAATCATCATTGTAGGTGCTCGTCCAAATAGGTGCTGTGGAATCATCTAGATCAGAGTTGTCTCTGACAAACTCATTTAATAAAGTGACATGTCGATCAGTTAAATAATGTCTAAACCCTGCGAGATCTTGCGTTTCAACAATATCTGTAATCAAGCTGTCAAAACCAGTCATGTTTGTACCTAAAAGCGTATCGCTATTCATGGTGTCTGCAGGGCCTTCAGCATATCCAAGTGACACAACGGTAAAACCATCACTTCGATTGGCTTCCGCCATGATTTTTGGTGCAAAGTTGTATTTGTTATCAGCAAAAAAACCTTGGTTAATCTCTTCTCCCACATTACTATCAAGTCGGTAACTTTCAAAAAATAGAAAATCAATAGCTGATCGTGCGTTAAACGCATAATGTTGTAATTGAGAAGTAAAATAAAATAAACCACGATTTTGTAATATAAGAGCTCGCTCGTGATCTTCATTTAGTTTACCAAGAAGTACATTTAAACCCGGAGCAGTCCACTCCGACTCTGTTTGCACGAATGAGTCACTATTGGTATATGTGTTAGGTGCAGCAGTGTCCAGAGTATCTAAAAACACGCCATCACAACCTAAACCTCGACCAGTGGTTGTTGTTAATATCTCATCAAAACCCGCGACCCCATCAGATTCAAAAGTCATTCCTTTTAAAACAGTAAACCATGCTGGATCACCAATGTTTGTAAAACGTACTTGAAATGAAGGATTCATATCTGGCGAACCGCCCTTTCCATCACCTTCTAAATCTAAAGTGTCATTTGCGTAATCATTATCGTCAAGATAATAGGAGGCAAAACCTGTTCCACCCGGTGACGCATCACCTGTCTCGCTATAAGCAAAGTCAGAGCCTCCACTATTTGGAAAAGGTGCACCTTCTCGAGGATCAACTCTCGGCCCAGTTCCATCACCGACAAATCTAGCATCACTCAACATTTCCGCATCAGACATTTGAAATGTTCTTAAATCTTCACCAATCGATATATAACATAACACCATCACATCATCAGAAGGATCTTCCGGGTCAACGCCATCTTGAACATCAGCGATTTGTGCGCGAGTTAAATCACCATTGGTTGGATGAAGAACCGCTAGATCATAAGTTTCGAGAATCGCAGTTTCTGCATCGCCAACCGCTCCATAATAAGTAATATGGTAATCAACATTTTTAGCGACAACTTTAATATTATCAATGAGAGGTGTTGTAAAAGTAAAAGCTTCACCAGAACCACTAGCATCACTTGGTGTGATTTTTATTATTGCAGAAGTCGGGATGCGAAATCCCAAATCAGAAAGGCTATCCCAAATAATCTGTGTTCTGCCAGCCGAATCACCGATTAAATCAGCCGGTTCATTATTAATAAGCGTCAGTGTTTTATAAGTGACACCCTCATCACGGGAAACTTCGACGAGGAGATTTGTGGCATCACCCTCTGGATCAGAATGTTCAATAGTGATTTCTATATCGCCATTGACCCCAGCTGTAATAGCGGCAGAACTAATACTTGGAGGTGTCAGCACAACAGGAGGTGGTGTTATGGGAGCTGTGTCATCTCCGCCACCAGAACCACATCCAATTAAAAAGCTAGCTAAAGCGCTAAATATAAAACTATTGATTGGTAAGTGTTTGATAATAAAGTTCCTTCTACAATTTTACAGAGTTTTAAAAAACTCTCATTTCCATATCAAGCTTAATAATATCAGATAGAGATGCTGATATCTTACATTCAATAAAAATTAACTTAAAAAGAAGAGACAAGCATTCGATAATTAAGGAGTGACTATCTGAAAACTCTCCACAAAAATCAACTCGCAGGCACCGGCACCGGTATCATTTCGTGTTAATGAGCTCTTCCAGCGCCAGTTACCATCTGAGGAAACCACCTCTACTAATTTCCCGGAAAACTCAACTATGTCGCCATGTTTCACCTGTTCAATCAAATCTTTGACCCAGTCATCACTCGGTATAAGGTGCATATTGGCGCTATGAGTTTCAATTTCCCTTCTGGGGATAGGAAAAGACTCTACTGACCAACGGTAAAAACGACGCGATTGAGATATATTTATTTTATTTAAAATAGACTCATCAGACATATTGCCCCAACCCAAAGCAAGATCAACCGGTGAAATATCTGCTTCTTGTCCCATGTAGTAATTTTTTTTGGAAAGCACTTTGGCTTTAATTTGGAAATTAGCTAATCCGGATATGGTAAAGTCTTTTATTTGATGATTTATATATGATTCTCTATTTTCTTGAATTGGCGCGTCACGTGCAGTCACTCCGGGACCTAGCGTCACGGTTCCCGAATGGTTATAAAGTTTCCAACCAGCGCCTAATAAGGCTAATAGAATGAGTATTTTTTTCATTGGCAACACCGATATTAACGCGATACTAATTTATACAATTAGCAGAATTAATTTTTTATTTCTGACTTTAATAGTTTAGCGGCAAATAACGCCAATCCACCACCTATTAATTCAAGAATTAAATAAACAGTCATTATCCAGTTTCCGGAGCCATCGATCATCATTCCTAAAATTCGAGCACTAGCCATGATCAATAATATGGTGGAAATTAAATTCATACAGAGTATTTTGTATGATCTTAAATACAAATATCTAATAAAAACCGCCACCGCTATATTTACACCACCGTAAGTCGATCTGATGTCTATGAGGCTAGTTGGATTTTTGAGTAAGTCATTGGTGACGATATAAAACCAATCTAACGGATTGATAAGAAATAAAATGCCGTAAATAAAAAAGAAAGTAGCTGCAGTGTGAGCCAATATAGAAACTAATAACTTCAATTTTTGACTCCTGTTTCTTGCAGCTAAGTTATTCGCTGAAAAATAATTTTAGATTGACGCTTGAACCATGTAAAGACAGTTTTCCATGATCATTTTTTCCGGATAATCCGCCACAGAAAAACCAAGTTTAGCATAAGCTTGAATAGCATTTTTATTTCTCTCAAAAACAAAAAGCGAACAGGAATTAGTATTTAAATCTGACATACCTATTTCACTTAATTGATTGATTAGATGATACGCAATACCTTGTCCGCGCAATTCAGGATTAACTACCAATCGTCCTAAATGACATCTTCCGAGTCTCAAATAATATTGACCAAAAGCTAATAGGTTTCCGTCATTAGAAGTTA
>JBMYPE010000021.1:0-13069 GCA_049600015.1 Kangiellaceae bacterium | reverse complement strand
TTTTATAGATTTTATCCAAACTAACCCTGAATCGTTCTCTAGTTTAAGATCAAGCAAAACTAGGCAAGTCTCATGAGCGCTTATCGCGGTTAATGCATCTTCTGGTTTAGCAAAACTCAAAGGTTTAAAATTTAGCCTTGATAAGCTTCTAGCGAGAACTTCTCGATAACTCTCATCATCGTCAATGATTATGACTCTATTAGATTGAGAAACTTGCATGAACACTTCCTACCGGTAAAGTTATACGTGTTAAACAACCTGCGTTTTTTTCATCTTTATAGTCACTAATATGAACTTTTCCACCCACTCTTTCAATACTGACATTCGATAAAAACATGCCCCACCCTAAACCCTCTTGTTTATGACTGATTTGTATTCTCTTTCCCACTTTAGATATCGTATGCGTTGACAGTCCCAACCCCTTATCCTTAATATCAATAACAATATTTGATTCGCGCAAATAACAACTCACTTCAATTTCACTCTGTGCGTTTTCTAAGCTAGCGTCTGCTGCATTGTCCAATAGGTTTGTAATAGCTTGTTCTAGACTAATACTGATTTGATAATTTTCTAATTCAAGATCTTCACTCCAAGTTTGAAGGATAGTCACTTTTGGTTGATAAACTAACCATCGTTCAATGAGTGATTGAAGTTGTTCTTTAAAATTATCAATTTTAACATTAACTTGATTTGTTGCTTGAGCCGACAACTGCTGTTGCGCGTGTTGGCTTTTGTCATTCAATCGGCCAATAATCTTTTTACATCGGCTAATTTGTTCTTGCAATAACTCCATATCATGCTTATGTTCATCTGAAATATTTTCACTCTGTATATCATCGATAACAATTGCCATTGTCGACATAGGCGTATTTAATTCGTGCGCGGCATTTGCTGACATGATCCCCAATCCAAGAACCTGTTCATCTTGTAAGTTTTTTTCCCGTAACAATTGTAATTTTTTTTCTTGCTCTAACATACTTCTACGTGTGATTAATCCAAATACAGCTAATAAAATAGCGGTGAGGATAAAATTAACCCACATACCGACTAAATGTAAATGAAATGACGCTAAAGGGCTTGATTCACCAAGCTCTAAAGGTCGTTGAAAAATATTAAGTAACGAGTAGAGAATTAGTTCTATACAAACCAATATTATTAGTCGCTTGCGTTGCAACATGAAGGAAGCGATTGCCACATAAAGAAGCAAAAGGTAAATAAATGGATTGTTTGCACCGCCACTAAAATAAACTAATCCAGCCAAAAACAGTGAATCAAATAGCAAATGAAATACTAATTCGTTCTGAGTTACCTTTCGAACTGATGAAAGATGGTTGGCAAAAACTGCAAAAACAATTTCCGCCATGAGGATTATTGCTAAAGGGATGCTCGGTAATCTAATATCAAATAATACGATAGAACAAATAATTAGGATTAATTGACCAAGTATGGCAATCATTCTAACTCTATTGAGTATCGCTAAGTTATCGTTCGACAAAATGCCTGCCTGATATAAATTTTACCAATGATGATTATATCATCTTGATGTTTCTCAAAACAAAACGAAATGTTCTACACCATTATTTAAAAAGCTTTTTGCCATCCAAAAGTCACATTCCAATTATTTTCCATTTGCAAGCCATTCACTTTTTGATAAATAGGTTTTGCTGCTTCTATTGCGAGTCTATGTCCTTTAAAGATTTCATTTTCTCCTAACAAGTTAATACCTACACTAAATTCGACTTGATCTCGACCTGAATTCCCCGCGTAAAACAAAGGCATTCCTCCGGTAATCACTTCATCTCTTCCTCTAATTTGACCTAAACTATACGCTTTTAATTTTATCGAACCACTCACCCATGATTGCCATTGATTTGAGATCCATGTTTGAAGTTCAAGTCGATTACCTAATCGGTATCCTTCATCATTATTATCTAATCGAATAACGGCGTTTATTTGAGTACCCCAACCTATATTTTCATTGCGATCATAGATTGTAAAAGCAGGTAACAAATCATAACTACCTGATCCAAGTTGCATAGAGTAACCGATTCTATCTATATCAACTGTTTCACCAGCAGGAGTCATCATTCCAGCAAATGGAGGTAAAATATTTCCTTTTTCTGTTGTACTTCCAGTAGGAAAACTTAAACCAATATTAAAATGACTTTTTAAGTTTCCTTCTTCAGAAAATCGGATCATTGCGGATAGTTTTACATCGCCTATTCCAGATGACTCACCGTCAAATACCCCTATGGAATTTGTACCAGAAGCTCCGCCATAAGATCGTAGAGACATATCGTTTTTTACAACCGGTATCATTAACATCAAAGTTAAATCATCACTCCAACCATACATGCCACCAAGCATATGCATTTCCATGGACATATCAATTGGAGCAACTCTATAATCTGGTGGGACCATCATGATTCTTGGTGAACCATCAGTCAAATTACCCATTCTCATCATTTCTCCAGCTAATGGGTTAGCCGTAACTGCTATTTGATCTGCACTAATTCCATCTTTACCTGATAGCATGCCATCCATTTGCATATTCATATATCGATAGGACATCATCCACTCGCCCTTTTTATGTAAATGATCACCCATAACGCCAATGGGAGCATGACTATCTGCTCGCGAATTTTTGTTTTCGTGAGCGTATAAATTGAGTGCTGATAAGAACAATGCAGAGGTAATAGCTAATTGATGAACTTTCATTTGTAATCCTTTAAGGAAAAAGTCATAGTAGCTTAAATGTTCGTTTTCTACACAGTGACAAATTGTCGCACCCTCTGACCTAAAACTAAGATTTGCCAACTCTAATGATTACTCGTTATATGTTTACCCACTTGTTAATAATTACGCTTTTTAAAATAAAAGAACTATCTTAAAATATAGTCTATTCTTATTAGTGACATCTAAATCTCGTAGCACTCGGGTGGGTTGAACATAATTTATAACAAGGAATTTTAAGGTAAATTACATGCGAAAAATTAGTTTGTTAACTGTATTCATATTATTTTCATCCTTTACCACTGCCAAAGAATCATTGCTGAAAAACGCTTACGGACTGCCTTATTATATAGTTAAAGAGTTGAGAGATATTGTAAGCTTGGCCGGAGAAACCAATGTCACTGTGTCAAGTAAACAGCGAACGGTTAAACAACAAATCGAGGTGATGTTTGATTACTATATTACTTGTGAAAAAATAACTGATTTGAATCAAAAAAGTAAGTGCGGTATTGAACTTGCTAAAAATGTATATCATAGCGATTGTCATGCTGCTTTCGATGTTTACGATAGTAGAGCTTCTCGCAACGCAAACGTTGTTGTCATGACTAAAGCTTTAACCGAATCTTTGGTGAAACTTGGATCAAATAGGCATTGCATGAATCATGTAGAGTTGCCTCAAATTTATACGCCAATAATTGCAGTTGATCTAAAGCCTTCTTCTATTAAAGACTTGGCTAGATTTTATGATGTTGTAAAACGGAATAACAAAGTGGTGCAGTTTTATTATCCGGATATTGAGGGTAGACCTAAAAGCCAAGTGCAGGACTCAGCTTTTCATCTTGGCTTTTTAAGACAGTAGAGATAAATAAAATTTAGCTACATTTTCGCTAGAACATCATCTAAGGATTCGCCTTGTCGAATGCACTGAATTGACATTTCATCTTTCTCGCCTGACACACTGTACACTGCAATTCTAGGTAAGCTGTTGTAATCAAAATGGTTGCTAAAGTAATAACCACCAGTGTCATGAACCATAACATAGTCGTTAACTGCTAATTTTGGAATGAGTTGATTTTTGCAAATAAGATCACCAGCAAAACAACAAGGGCCGGCAACATCTGTGGTGACTGGCTTATTAGTATTTTCTGTTTTTTCCTCACCTTCTGCTGAATATCCCGTTACCCGTAACGGCCAAGATTTTGGTAAAAATGCAGAACGCGCCAAAACTTGTGCTCCAGCATGAGTAGTTGCAATAAACCGACCGCCAGAAGATTTTGTGTATTCAACTCGGGTGATAACGACACCATTTTTTGCTGCAATTGCCCTTCCAAACTCTGTCTTCACTTGGTACTTTCCAGAAAATAAGATAGGTACTTCAGCTTCCAGTATTTGGGCGTATTCCTGAAAGGTCGGGCTGACTTCTTCACTGGCAAAATTGACTGGGAGGCCACCACCAATATCAATACGAGAGATTTGTTGGTTACCTACTTGTTGGTTAATCTCCTCCGCTAATTGAGTAATTACACTAATTCCTTGCGCCATAAGATCCAATGGGCACCCTTGAGATCCAGTATGAGTGTGAATACTTTTGAGCCATGGTCGATCTTTGTATATATTAATAAGCTCTTGCTTATTATTGCCGTCAGCGAGTGCATAACCAAATTTTGATGTGGCGGTTGCGGTACTTGTAGATGATATTTTACCGCCACCAATTTGAGGATTAATTCTAAAACCAATGATTGATTTAGTGTGCGGAAACTCCTCAATTAATTTATCAATTCTTGCAAGTTCTTGAAGATTGTCAATATTGATTGAAATACCCTGCTCCATACAAGCTCTCAGGTCTTGCTTTGTTTTCGCGGGAGAATCAAAAATAATATTTTCCACTGAGTAGCCCGCTGCCATTGCCATTTTTAGCTCACCAGGACTAGCAACCTCCGCACCCATTCCGTATTCTCTCAAAGCTTTTAATACACTCACTAATGCATTAGCCTTTACTGCAAAAGTATGAAAAAAGTTATTTGGAAAAGCATCATAAGCTGCTTCAACTGTTTTCTTTAGGCTATCAAAGTCCATCACACCTATGGCGGTCAACTCATCGTTAATGATATTAGAAGCAATTGCTGCTCGAATAATTTGGTTTTTTCTTGTCATATTTTATCTTCTTATGGTTGACTATTGCTGAGCGTTTTACCTGCTAAGGCGCCAGTATATTTTCCATTCGATATACTTTTTACACCGTTTACAAATTGATATTCAACACCCGTGGAAAGCTTGTTCCAGCTTGAAAAATCTGCACGTGCCTTATAATCTGAAAGCTTGATTAAGTTAATATCTGCATAAAAACCTGCTTCAATTAAACCGCGTTTT
The DNA here is from genome assembly GCA_049600015.1 of Kangiellaceae bacterium. Lineage (GTDB taxonomy): Bacteria > Pseudomonadota > Gammaproteobacteria > Enterobacterales > Kangiellaceae. The sequence continues at coordinate 7,966 of JBMYPE010000021.1, read as the reverse complement.
GCGATTGAAAAAATTTCGGCGGTTTTTGCTGAGCTTTTATGTATGAATGTATGTAAAGGCATAACAGAATCATTCAAAATAAATGATTCATATTTTTGCGGAAAACTGGCGTATTTTCTTGGGTGTCCGTTAGTCCCATCCGATGAAGATACGACCCAAGGCTGTGCCATAAAGTTTCTAATATCATCCATGGACATATTAAATGAAGCAACTCGAATTTTTTCTTGTTGCACAATCATTATCACTGCTTCCGTTGGCGTTACCTCAGCTTCATCTGCGATTTCTTGTAAGTTTTTTCCAAGCCAACTAGGATTCTTTGATGCCGTCACTAAAAGAGAAGTAGCGCCGCCTCGGCGACGAATATTTTCCTTAATTTTCTCTTTTATTTCGGGCAATGCTTTTTCATCATTAAGTCGGGCTACAAAGGCTTCCACTGAATCAGCCATGAGCTCGCTAGGCACGACCGCATTTCTTAAATGAGTTCCTGACGCTTGCCACGGATATTGATCTGCAGTAATTTCAAACCCCTCGTCTCTTGCTTTATTCACTAATTCAATTGCAGGCTTACTTAGCCCCCAAACATCAACACCTAACGCTTTAATATGTGCTATATGCCCTTTAATTTTTGCTTGTTTAACAATTTCAATGTGTTCTTTAATGGCGTCTAAAAAACCGATATTAAAAGTACTTTCGTCACGCAAATGAGAGTCATAGATTCCGTTGAATTCAGCTGCGACTTTAGCAAGCTCAATCACTTCTTCCGTTTTAGAATAGTTGCCTGGGACATAATAAAGACCGCTAGAAAAGCCTAATGCACCTTGCTGCATGGCTTGCCTAACTAAGTTTTTCATTGCTTGCAATTCTTCAGCAGAAGGTGATTTATTAGATAATCCCATCACCTGTTTTCTAATAAAACCGTGTCCAACGAGCAAGCCTAAGTTAGTACCTATGCCACTCTTACTGACTTTATTCCTAATCCCTTCTATATCAGCACTGCCATCACCATCATTTCCATTGATAACCGTAGTAACGCCTTGAGTTAAATAATTGATGTTTGAGTTTTTCTTTTCACTTAAGAGCTCACCCATAGAGTGAGTATGCGGATCGATAAAACCTGGCGTTAAAATTAAACCCGTCGCATCAATCATTTCTTTTGGGTCAATATGCGAGTTAGGCGAGCCGACATAGCAAATTTCACTACCACAAATCGCCACATCCAATTTTTGTTCAGGCTCATTGTTACCGCTATAAACTAGGGCATTTGAGATTAAGTAATCAGCTTTAATAACTTCTGTATTTTTTGAACATCCGACCAAAAAGCACGAGCTGATAATAACAATTTGAATTGATTTGATAAGCTGTTTCATTGTCATTTTTACTTCTTACTATTTAATAAAGTCTGATTTAGGGGTGTCCAACATGTGCTGCATAAAAGCATTTGCTGCTGACTTAGCGACATCATTGATTATTTTTCTATCAGTGTGATCACCCATTTCATAAGTGATTGCATGTACACCATAGTTATCTGCAATGTATTGCTTGAAAACACCGTTGTCTGGATTATTTCCAGGTTTAGTTCTTACGGTAAAGTCCGGCATATTTTTTTCTAAAGTCGCTAGCCAGTCGTTGGTCAAATTGGCAGGATGCAACCCGTAATCGGCGGGCATCGTATAAAAAATATCCTTTCTTGTTGAGTGAAAGTCAATCGCGTAAACTATTTTTCCGCCATCTTTTGTAATCTGCTGTAATTTGTTATGAACAATCTGAGTTTCTTTTTGTTTAAATTTGTTCCAATCACGATTGAGATCAATACCATTAATATTATTACGCCAGTGTCCATGTTCAACACCATCAGGATTTAGGTTTGGAATTAATAAAATATTAAAGCGCTCACGAAATTTCTGTGAAATTCCTTCTCCTAATAAAATTTCTTGACTGAAAGGAAAAAGTGCTAATGCACCAGTCACTTCGGGTGGATGCATTCTTCCCATTAACACAACCCACTCGTTGCTCTTTGTATTACTTTCCAATTGATAAATAGGTCTTTCTTGAGTTGAGTTACCGAGAACGGAAAGCTGGTGATTACCTAACTTTTTAATACTATTTAACCAAGACACGTAAAACTGATTGTTAATTATCTCTTGTCCTGCAACCCAAAGTGGTTTTTCATCTACTTCTAAGAGGTAAGTCAGTCTATTTTTTTTAACCTTAAAACGAATGCCTGACCAGCTATGACCATCACGACTTACTTTTGGATGGTAGCGTGGTTTATCTTTTTTAAAGATCATTTCTACTCTAATTTTGCTTGGCTTTTTTGAACTCACCTTAAATGCATACCATGGGCTAGAGTTATTTATTGGATAATTTTCCGATTCTATTGTTAGCCGATATCGATCATCTGAAATCTTTTCGCATCCATCGAGACGAGCAACGCTAAAATCAGAATCAAAAGTGACATCCTCAAATTCACAAGCAATAATTTGGTGAGAAAATGAAAGCGCAAAAATAAGTAAAAGTAATTTTTTCATAGTTGTTCTCAAAATTAGAAAGACAAAAAAAGGCTCCACGGAGGAGCCTAATAAACAAACATTACATCCATGTAATTTTTACTACCATCAGGAGAAACTCTTAAAACTCTTTACTTACATTCAAGTAAAGGTAGCGACCGCGATTTGAATGGTAATCACCCGCGTAACCATGCCAGAAATCATCCGTTAACGGTGGCTCTTTATCACCTATATTACGTGCTCCAAGTCTAACTCTCATGCCCTCTAATGAACTACTATCGGAAAACTTATAAGAGGCATAAACATTAACTGTGGTGAAACTATCAACAGGAAGGAAGATCCGTTCATCATCATCATTATCATAGTAGGTACTTGTGTCAAAAAATCCACTAACATATCTTGCGGAAATTCCAGCACCCCATCCATTTAACTTCCAATTAAGCGATGTTCTACCTTTCCATTCTGGACTACCATTTCGTTCGATTTGGTCACCTACACCAGACGGAGTAGCTGAGCTTAAGTTCGGATAATTGCCAGTAGCTTGCGCTGCTATGGTTTGTGCTGAAAGCGCATCTACACTAACTTCGTACTTAGTTAACTTGGATGCATTGGTAGTAAATTCAAATTTACCAAAATCTGTCTCAAAATCAATGATTAGACCAACATCAAAACCTTCTAATTCTTGCTTGTCAGCATTTTGATATTTATTGTCTATTGTAAGGAGTGTCCCATCAGAATCACGGTGTACGCCAGCAAATCCAGGACCACCGTCAACACGCGAGATATAGTCCAAATTAACCAAAGTGCTTGTAGCAACAAGTGAAACTAGGTCTTCTTGCTCAATTGACCAACTATCAAATGTAAAAGTGATATTATCGGTAGGTTCTAATACAATTCCCCATGAAATATTCGTGTCGTCTTCAGGTTGAAGATCGGCGTTACCGCTACGATTTTCGATAATTTCAGAAGAGACATTATCATTAAGTGGATCACTCACACTGAAGCGACGAGGGAGAACTTCTTCGGTGGTTTGTTGTAAGCCTGGAACTCTGAAGCCTCCTGCATAGGATGCTCGCAAGCTTACCCACTCAGCAGCTTCCCAAAATAAAGCAACTTTAGGTTTTAATGCATCACCGGCGTCAGAGTAATTTTCATAGCGTGCAGCTAATTGTACTTCAGCATATTGGCTATCAGAATCAATTAATGGAACTATCAATTCAGCATAAGCTGAGTAGACGTCACGATCTGCTTTTGAGTCGACGGTTGCACTACTTCCATATAAGGAACTTAAATTAGTGACACCACTTGCATCAACAAAAGGGAAAGTACCATCTTGAAGCGGATCTCTATCATCTTCATAGGTTTCATGACGATATTCAGCCCCAACAGCTAAACCTGCACTACCTGCCGGCATAGAGAACAGGTCGCTATTACTCGCTTTAAAATCAACAGAGGCTAAACTTGTAGTCGATATTCTGTGTTGAACAGCAGTAAATGAGTCTGTTTGTGATCTTGGAAGAATCGGGATATTGCCAATTGTATTTGGATTATTCACATCACCACCAGCAAAAATATTATAAGCGCCGTTTTGTGTTGTGCTATTAACTGCGGCAACAAAGGCGTTAACATCAACACGCTCTCCGCTATCATCGGTTTTTGCTGCACTGTAAAATGCAGCTGATTCCCAGTCCCAATTGCCTGCAACACCTTCTAACCCAGCTAAAAACCTGTAACTTGTATCGTCAACAACTACTTGACGTGGACCTATATTCACCGGACGATATCTTCTAACGGTGACGTCTTCACCAAAAGGGTTATAAAAAGCATCGGCGTTAACTACAAACCGATGTGCGCTACCGCCATGGTTTTGTTCTGATGTATTTGAAAGCTCCGCTTGATAATAAATTGCTTCAGAGAAAAATTTAAGATCTGAATTAATTTCATGGGTAAGGTGTGCATATATATTAAATCTATCAACATCTGAACTTAACGGACGGGTTGTACCACGGTCAAATCTTGAATCTCGACCTATAGAGCCTTGATCAACACAAACACCTGTTACATTAAGAGCTGAGTCAACACAGCCTGAAAAGGTATCTGGTTGTAAGTGAAACCTACCTAAACTAGCAGACTGGAACTCTCCCCAGGGCGTATCCAAACTTCTATTATCGAGTTGAGTATCACCCACAAAATCCTCAGGTAAGCCAGGGTAATTTCGTCTGTCATGGCTGGCGGAATATGGTCGCTCGGTTGCCATCATTCCATTACGCTTATAAGCAGTAAAAGAGCTTGTAAGGTTTGTACGGCCGTCATTAAATTCGAGTCCACCTAAGTAACTAAAGGTTGTTTCATTTAGTGGAGTACCTTCAGATGTCCCATATTTCAAGCTAATTTTATGACCAACATAATCGTCGTTAAGTGCGTAGTTAACCACACCTGCAATCGCATCAGAACCATATATAGCGGCAGCACCGTCACGTAGCACTTCTAATGAGCGTAAACCTGAAACGGGTAACGTATTCGAGTTAACCGTAGTAACCGGAACTCTGCCACCAAATTTTGCTGATTGAGTACCCGGGTGATTAACTAAACGACGTCCATTTAGTAATACCAAAGTATTACTTGGACCTAAGCCACGTAAATTAACACCACCTACGTCACCACGAGCACCATTTACGTTTGCCGAACCGGTTGTTTCACCAAAGTTGATAGAACCCATTTGAGGGATAGAGCGTACTAAATCATCTCCGGTTATAGCTGCTGTATTGGCAATATCCTCAGCTGACATTGATGTGACTGGTAAAGTGCTTACATCCGTTGCTCTTTTGATATGAGATCCCACAACAACAACACGATTACCTTCTTCGGATTCATCTGAGTCATCCTCAGCTGCGTATGCGCCACAAGACAAGGTGGAAGCGACGGCCAAGGCTATGATTTTGTAGGAAAATTCTTTTCGCTTAGAATTCCTACTTTTATTTGTAGAGTGATAATTTGTCATTTGTTTTCCTCTGTTCTAGTTAGTAGTTTGTGTTTTATAGAGATTTATACTTATTATTGGAGTTATAAGAGTGCAAAATCTGACCAAAAAGATCAAATTAGAGTTGATAGCACATCCATAACCTTAGGCTATACAACTTCATAGACAATCAAAAAGCGTTTTAAAACAGATGCTTAAATATTAAAAAGTAATTCACTAATGGATAAACCACGCTCTTTTTTGATAGTATAACCACACGTCAAAGTTATAGGTAAAGTAGCTCTATGCGATTAAGACATATAGAAGTATTTCATGCGGTCTACACCACAGGTTCGGTGACTAACGCTGCTAAAAAACTCTATGTATCTCAACCATCGGTCAGCAAGGTGTTAGGACATGCCGAGCAACAGCTGGGTTTTCCACTTTTTGATAGAATTAAAGGCCGATTAGCTCCCACGAAAGAGGCAGATTTATTATTTAAGGAAGTTGACAAAGTCTACCGCCAACTCGTTAATATTAACGATGCCGCCGATAATATTAAAAATAATGAAGTCGGAAACCTCACATTAGCCGTCACTCCGGCGCTAGGTTTTAATATCATACCCTCTGCAGTGATGGCTTTTTCTGAACAACACGAAAATGTCAGCTTTAATATCCAAACCATACATAATGACCGGCTATTAGATCATCTGCGTAGATATCAGAGTGAAATAGCTGTATTACTTGCGCCCGATAAATTTGCAGGAGTGAGTTCGGAAACTCTTGGACAAGGCAAATTAGTCGCGGTTTATTCGAAAAAACAATTACCTCACCAACCTCAATCCATTTCATTAAACGAATTAGTCACTTATCCGTTGATTAGTATTTGGGACAGCGGCCCTTTAGCTGAAATGGTATGGCAAGCCACCATAAAACAAAATATTAAACTAGATAGTCGCATTAAAGTGCGAACTTATTTTATCGCCGTTAATCTAGTGAAATACGGGGCGGGAATTTGTATCGTGGATGAATTTACGGCGAAAGGGCAACTTTCTGAAGACATCGGCATTGCTGAATTGGAAGGTAGTTTTAGTTTTCCTGTGAAAGCGCTCTACTTAGAGAACAAACCACTTTCCAAAGTCTCACAAAGGTTTATCAGTTTTCTAAGTAAAGAGTTTAATTGATTTTATCCCTCTATCATCCAACTCGAACATTAGTTTTGCATTATTTAAATACCCTCCCTTGAAGGGAGGGAGAAAGTGAAAGAATTTTATCTGAGTACGATTTAAAGAATATACCTTTTCTTATTATTGTAAAGTCAGATTAACTTTCTGATTAGTCGGTTTATTAATGCCGATAAAAGACGCCTGACTAGATTCTAGATTAATGTGAATTGGTGTTTCTGATTCTGAAAAAGCGCTTTGCCATTCAATCACAGCAAAATCATCAATGTCTACTTTACCCGTTTGTCCGTTCGCTAATTCAATTTCGGCCATTACGCGATACGCTCGAAAACCATTGCTTGGATAGTTGTACCTGACTGAATTAAAATCCAATTCGACTTTTTGCCAAGTTGTTTTAGGCTTTAAATCCACCGAACCAATCAAGTATTTTTTACTTTCTTTTCGTGCTTGAAAGAATTTTTGTTTAAACCGTCGACCTTGCCAGTAAAAATTTACTTTGGCTGGTTGTGTGGTTTTAAATTTGGCAGTGATTGTGGTTGGTGCGTCGCCTTTAAACTTTCGCCTAAACGCTTGCAATCCAATTTCACTCGTTTTCCCTTTTTTAATAGTCACACCTAAACTTCTACTGCCACTCGCTCCATAGCTATTTAACACGGTGTTTTCACGATCAAAAAACCAACTTCGCTCATCACTATTGAATGTACTAAAACTTTCAAAATCACTAGCATTCATCAAATTAGTCCCTAAACGATAAGCAACATTTTTAGGAGGATTAATCTTAACCAGATCCTTTTGCCAGGGTAGCAAATAGAGAGGCGCTGTTTTAGCCTTTTGGGGAAAACTGACAGTCACTTGTTGTGGTTGAGAAAGTATAGATTTGGAAGAAATGACGCCATGCCCACCAGATTGACTGATCTTAGTATTCCGCTGAGAAGATAACGAGGTTAAACGCTTCATAGTGGTATAGCGATTTATTCCTGTAGCTGGTGTAGGTTTATAACCTTTTAGATAAAGCGGAACTATTTCTGCACGATGAAACTTTTGCCCATCCATCCAAACATAAAGCATAAAACTATAAGGTGTGGATGGAATATATTGATCAAAAATAAAATTTCCCATTGAATACGCAATAAGCTTGCCTTTGTAAAGTTCAATTCCTTGAGTGACGTGTGGGTGATGTGCAATGGCCATGGCGGCACCATTGTCAATCGCTGCTTTCAAGCGTCTTTCTGTTACGCCCGATGGGTTATTACTGTATTCATACCCACCATGATATTGCACAATCGGAAGCCTGTTCGCTTTAACTTGCTCTGTGA
>JBMYPE010000020.1:0-13400 GCA_049600015.1 Kangiellaceae bacterium | reverse complement strand
TTATTTTCCGTTTTGGCAATTAGCTGGTGGCTTAATTTCTGGTTGAATTTAGCTATTGTGGATTCTAGTAATTGGGTACCTTATGGAGGCGCTATCTGGTGGCATGGTCATGAAATGCTTTTCGGTTTTGGTGTGGCTATTGTCGTTGGATTTTTATTAACGGCCGTCAAAACTTGGACTGGGGTGACTGGGTTGAGCGGTTTGCCATTGGCTGGTTTAACCACCATTTGGTTGTTAGGACGAGTATTTATCGCTTTAGGAGCAGGTATTCATCAATGGATAATAGCAATCATTGATATCTCATTTTTAGTTTTTAGTGCTGCTGCTATGGCCTACCCAGTTTTTAAAGTTAAGCAGTGGCGTAATTTGATGTTTATTCCGATTTTGTTGTTGCTGGCTAGTCTAAATGGGTTAAGTCATTGGGCAGTTCATTCGGATGATTATTTGCTTGCTAGTAAAACCTTACATGCCACCATAATGGTTTTTGTTTTGTTGATCTCGATTTTAGGCGGTCGGGTGATTCCATTTTTTACAGCTAATGCAACCACTACTCAAAGGCTCCCGAACATTTTGCTATTAGACGTGCTGGCGATTTTGTCAATTTTAATTCTAGTTGCACTCGCATTATTAGGTTTTCAGCAATCTGACAAAGTCATACTTTTGATTGTTTCAGGAGTGGCTTGCGTATCTAATACCTGGCGCTTTCTTCGTTGGGGGATTCAGTATACACTCAAAACACCTTTGTTATGGTCATTACATTTGTCTTTTATATTCATTCCTTTTGGTTTCATTTTCTTAGTTCTATTTAGTTTGGGAGTGATTGGAAATATCAGTATTGTATTGCATAGTTTTACCTTAGGCGCCATTGGTGGAATGATTTTAGCCATGATTTCTAGAGTTTCTTTGGGGCATACGGGGAGACCGCTGAAAGAGCCAAAGATAATGAAATTTGCTTTTGCATTTATTCTAACGGCTGCTTTAACCCGAACACTAGTTCCGGTATTTTTTCCAGCTGTTTTAAACCAAAGTATATTGGTTTCAGGAATTTTATGGATAGCTTCATTCGGGCTTTATTTATATTTTTATGCACCGATGCTTGTCACAACTCGTAAGGATGGTAGAGCCGGTTAGAATTAGGTTAGTTCTGTGTCTTAAATAAAATATCGCGAAGTATGTCCTGGTCAACTACTAGTATGTTTATGGATGGATTATTTGTTTTATTATCTTACCAAATTACATTTTAATTTTTACAAAACTTATTATAAGATATTGATAATGACTCGGTCAGAGTTACAGTATCAAGTTTATTCCTTTTAAAGACCTGAAAGAATGCTAAAAACAATCAAATTATTTTTTGAAAAACTAACGGATGACACTAATCATTCAGATATTGATCATCAGCATGCGATACAGTTGGCTGTGTCTGTATTGTTAGTGGAAATGATGAGAATTGATGGAAATGTGAGTGAATTAGAAAAAGACACCTTAAAAAAATCTCTCGATCAAAAATTTGAACTAACTGATGTTGAAAAAAATGAATTAATGGCATTGGCTAATCAGGAGTTAAATCAATCGATAGATTACTATCAATTTACATCGGTGATTAATCAACACTTTAATAAAGCACAAAAGGTTAATATGATTGAAGAGCTTTGGCGAGTGGCGTTTGCAGATGGAAAACTCGATGCTCATGAAGAGCATTACATTAGAAAAGTGAATGCATTAATTCATGTGTCTCATAACGATTTTATGAGCGCTAAACATCGAGCTCGAACATAAAACTGGATCAGATCACCAGCACTCTTGGAAAGTCACTATCATAGCTGACGACTTAAACCAAAAGCGATTATCAACATGATCATTCCAACAACAATATCAATACCCATTTTAACTTTAGTCTGCGAAAGAATATGGGACATTCTCGAAGCCGATAAACTTAAACCGTAAAACCAACAAATGGAAGCGATCATACAGCCAATTGCAAAAAGCACTTTTCCCGTCCCTATAAACTGACCACCCACGCCACCCAAAATAACAACAGTATCAATATAAGCATGTGGATTTAGGAGTGTGACTCCAAAACAAGTGATAATGACTTTTGTGATCGTTTTATTTGAGCTAGATTTTGTTGATTCAAACACCTTATTTTTACTTATGTGTAATTTATAAGCGGAATTAAATGACATGAATCCATACACGCTTAAAAAAACAACCCCCATCCAAGTTAACCCCATGCTCAAAAGGGCATTTGATGCAATCAATTCACCACCGCCAAATATTCCTAAACTTATTAACAACAGGTCAAAAAAGATACATAAGCTTGCAGCAAATAAATGAAACTGGCGTTTTATTCCTTGATCAATGATGAAGGCATTTTGAGCGCCGATAGGGATGATCATGCTGCCACCTAAAACGAAACCTTGTACTAATGGTAAAAAATTCATGTTTGACCTCCCCTTAAATATTCTGAAATAAAAATTGTGTGATTTATTTCTCACTCTTGATGTGGGCAAGTATCCACGCTTGAGATTGTTAAGTAAAATTAAAGTTTCTAACCTCATATTAGTTTTTCTAATATCAACGGGAAAATTGACTTGGGCTTCTACTTAACAACCAATAGCATAATATTTAATGAATGAATCAAATTGATTACAAATTATTAAGAGCTCTAAATGCAGTCATTCAATGTCAAAGCTTTGAAGGTGCGGCCAGTAAACTTTGTATATCTCAATCTGCTGTATCGCAGCGAGTCAAACAATTAGAAGAGTTTGTCGGTCATCCTGTGTTGATTAGGGGGCGGCCAATCACTTTAACACCAATTGGATCTCAATTAGTTGGTCACTTTAAACAAGTCGACCAACTTGAAAGAGAGCTAGTACCAAAAATTTTACCAGAATCACCTCTGCAACCTATTAAGCTTTCCATATCGGTCAATGCAGATAGTTTAGCCATCTGGTTTATTGAAGCACTTGCACCGTTAATTAAATTTAACCCAATAGAGCTAGACATAATCGTTAGCGATGAATCCAGAACAACAGACAAGCTAAAATCGGGCGAGGCTTATGGCGCAATCAGTACCATGGAGCATCCATTGCCGGGCTATAGATGTGATTATTTGGGAGACTTAAAATATGTATTGGTGGCATCTAAGGGTTTTCAAGCTCGGTATTTTGCAAATGGCGTCAATCATGAATCTTTAAAACTAGCCCCTGGCGTCGCTTATGATCAATTGGATAATATGCATCTTAAATTTATTCACGATAATTTTGGGTTACCCCCAGGAAGTTATCCCTGTCATACGGTCAGATCATCAGAGGCATTTGTAGAGCTCGCCAAAAAAGGACTTGCCTACACACTTATCCCTAAACAACAAATTGAAAAAGAATTGAAAAAGAAGGAGCTTGTTAATCTGTTACCCGGAAAATCGCTCAGTAATAAGCTTTACTGGCACTCTTGGTTAATGGGTAAAGGCGTATTTAAAAAGGCATCGGAATTAATCATTAATTACGCTCGCAATTATTTGCCCTATGAGTGAAGTACTTTATTTCCGAGTCCTTTATTATTCTAGTAACATGTGAACTAACTCATTGATACTGCAACAACTAATCCTATAAAGATCAAAATGGTGCTTTGAAAAATACTAGCGGCAATATTCCCTTTCTTTATTTCTTCAATGAAGTCTATTTTAGTGAAAACATATTTATCAATTATGACTAAGGCAAAAACACTCACTAGTAAAGTGATGAGTGCATAGACTAAATTAATGCCTAAGAAAGTGATTGATTGTTCAATGGAGTTCATTTTGTTTTCCTCTTTAAATTAATCTCTTAAATTCATCTAGCGTTCTAAAATATCAAATGGTGCCTTGGGCTTGGTTTTTGTCCAGCCAATGGCATAAGCTGTAATTGGTTCGATTTTACTGTCTTTTATATATTTACTCTGATAATTCATAATATCGGTCACAGCATACCGTGACGCATTTTTAATATTATAAAGATCGGCTGCGCCAAAAACATGCATGATTTCATGAGCCTGAGCGTAATGAAGTTTATCCCATCGATTGCGTTTAACTTTTTCCATTAACATGACATATTCATCAGTACAATTGGAAAATAACTCTGTTTTTAACTGACCGTTAATTCGACTTTTTCTTTGGTGAGTATAACCACAACGTTTCGCAAAAGAGCGTTCATCTTGGTTAGTGTGAAGTATGAGAACTGCCTGATTAACTTGTTCTTTTTGCATTTCTTTTTGAAGAAAATCATTCACGTTTTCCGCGCCTAGACTATTCATTGCTGATGTTACAAATTGGTTGATGGCACTATTGCTGCTTTTGAAAGAAACCGGTTCAAAATTAGGTTTTGAAGATTTAAATTGCCTAAGTAGTGGGTTTTTTCTTGCAACATAAGTGTTATTGACAAATTCCATATTGGATATTTTATATTGACTGGCCATCTCCATTTGCCATGATTGAATTAACTCTAAAGCTTTAATACTTCTTTGTTTTGTTTTGTTGCTCCATCTGGTTGAGATTCCATCATCCACAAACACGTAAGTGACCAGTATTTTCCCTGTTAAGGTTTTAGAAGGACCTGAGTATTTAGTCGCTATATACTGAGTTTTTAGACCTCTTTCTGAATCAATTTTTGTCATGTAATTTTGCAAATTTTTTATGTCTTTTTCTGTTTGGGAATTAAACATTAAAGATTGTGCTTGATTTAATGAGTCAATCGCAAATAAAAAATGCCAACGACTTTGGTGAACGTATGCCGCAGATAAATGTAATGATCTCAGTATTGATCTATCTGTAAATCCGAGTGTTTTGGCGTTGGAAAGCGCTTGGTTGATTAATGACAGCTTTTTATCTGGATCTTTGGTTTCAAAGACTTGATCGTATATTGTATAAAATGGCTGGAATCGATTGTTTGAATTGTCTTGAGCAACTGTGTTTACTCTCAGACTAGCGCGTTCTCTCTCGTTGGGGGCGCTTTTATCAGTAGTTTGAATAATCAGTAATAGGCACAGAAATGCAAATAAGGCGAAAATTTTAGACAGAATTTTACTTGGCATAGCTTAGCTAAATGAGATATCCCATAGTTAGAATGTGAACCATCCTAACATAGAACAAATTAAATACAGAAAATTCCACGTTATCTCAGCGGGAAGTTCAATATTTGACTATATTTACCTCTGTAAGTAGTTGGTTGTTAGGAAGTTTTTACCTTATATGAAATTGTTAATTGCTCTTTGTAGACTCGAAACCTATTTTAGTGAGAAATTTTTATTAATGCTCACAAGTGGCATCTCTGTCTGTCAGGTACTAGATTACTATGTGTTAATGAGACACCTCAAACAAAATAGCGTAAGCGTTAACGTAACCTGCTCTAATTTAATAATTTTTAATTCTAATAAACAAGTATTGGGAGATTATCGAGTTGACTTCTAAAAATCTCGATTTTGATCAATATTCTGGAGATATTGCGTCTGCGCTCTATGAGATTACAGAGTGCGGGATTAGCAGCGAAACCATGGAAGAATATTACGAGAAGGTTCATGCCGTCATTCGTAAATTAGTTTATGCAGAAAATTTTTTCATCGCTCGTTTTGAGCAGTCCACCGAATCTATCAATTTTGTCTATTTCGTTGATGAAGTTGACGTTGGTCTAACCGTGGAAAACCTGGATGTATTTACTTCTGAAGACTTAAAAAACACACTAACAGGCTATGTTTTAAAAACAAAAAAAACACAACATTTAAACAGGCAAGCTGTCATTGATTTAGAAAATGTAGATGGCATTGTGGAAGCAGGTTCCGCGTCGGTCGATTGGTTAGGCGTTCCCATGTTATATAAAGATGAATTACTGGGTGCAATGACAATACAAAGTTATAAAGAGGATGTCGTTTTTGGAAGTAAAGAAGTTGAACTATTAGAATTTGTCGCGCGACAAGTCGCGATGCTTTTAAAAAGTAAAGTAGCGGAAGAACAATTATTACAAACCAATAAAGATTTAGAGCAAATAGTTCAACAAAGAACACAATCCTTGCAAGAAATAAATGTCGCTATGTCACAAGAAATTAGCGAGAGGCGAAAAAGTGAAAAAACGCAAAAAGCACTATTTGAAATTACTGAATTAGTTAGTACATCAACCAGTCAAATTGATTTTTTTACTCAGCTCCATCGTGTGGTGGAAGGTTTAATGTATGCTAAAAATTTCTATATCGCTATTTTATCTGATGACAAGAAGGTCATCTCATTTCCTTATTTTGAAGATGAGAATGATGAGAATCCTATTTCACGAAAAGTTAAATCCTTAAAGTCAAACAGTGGATTGACGGAACAAATCATTGGAAAAGGAAAAACGCTGTTATTTAATCGAACATCTAAAGATAGAGAAGCATACAAAGGAACTGACTCCAATTCGTTTTTGGGTGTTCCTCTTAAAGAGCGTAGCCGTACTTTTGGGGTACTAGCTGTTCAAAGCTACGAACCAGATATTTATTACGATGAAAAAGATGAGGTTTTGTTAACTACTATTGCAAACCAGGTGGCTATTTCAATTTTACGCAAAAAAGACGCTGAGTCGTTACTCTTGGCTCATAAAAATTTAGAGAATAGAGTTAAGGAAAGGACATACGAGCTAGAAGAAACAATCGAAAAACGAAAAGTCATCGAGGACAAACTAGCTTATGATTCACTTCATGATGCATTAACTGGATTGCCTAATAGACTCTATTTGTCTAATAAGGTCAATGAATTGCTTACTAGCAGTAAAACCAGAAAAAATCAGAAGTTGAGAAGTGAAGATAGCAAAAATAATTTTGCTTTGTTATTCCTTGATTTGGATCGATTCAAATTAATCAATGATAGTTTGGGACATCATGTAGGTGATGTGTTTTTACAAAAAGTATCTCAGAAATTAAGCGGATGTTTAAGAAAAGATGACATTGTTGTTAGATTAGGCGGTGATGAATTTTGTATTTTGATGGTAAGTATCCATTCGGCAAAAGCTGCAATAAACTTAGCAACCAGAATATTAAAAGCGCTCAAAGATCCTGTAATCGTAGAAAAACACTCTTTGATCACCAGTGCCAGTATTGGTATTCGACTAGCCAATACAGATAATGCTAACGCTGATGAAGTGTTAGCAGATGCGGACGCTGCTATGTATCAAGCCAAACATCAAGGTAAAAATCGATTTTGTTTGTTTGATTCAGATATTAAAGAAATTGTCACTAATCGTATGACCATGGAAAACGAATTACGTGATGCAATTTCAAGAAATGAATTATATTTGGTGTATCAACCGGTATTAAACATATCCAATAACCAAGTTGTAGGCTTTGAAGCGCTATTAAGATGGAAACATAAAACGAAAGGATTTATCTCTCCCGACCAATTTATACCAGTAGCGGAAGAAACTGGCTTAATTGTAGAGATAGGTGAGTTTGTTGCAGAAAGTGCAGTCGAGGCTCTTATCGAATTCTCAAAAGAAGAAAGAACAAAATCTCTATTCATTAATATTAATGTTTCAACAATCCAAATCTTGTCTCGCACATTTGATGATTTTATTCGACAGTTACTTTTTAAAAATGACATACAACCTTCTTTGCTGAATATAGAAATCACAGAAAGTATTCTAATCGAAGATTACAAGGCAGCAACCAATTTTGTACGAGAATTAAAATCAATGGGATTAAGCATTTATTTGGATGATTTTGGTACTGGCTTTTCTTCATTGAGCTATTTACATCAGTTTCCATTTGACGTGATCAAACTTGATAAATCTTTTGTAGACATGATGAATAATGGTGAAAGAAATCTTGCGATTGTTGAATCGATAGCATCAATGGCAAATAATTTAAAAATGAAAATAGTTGCAGAAGGTATCGAAGATGCAGAGCAATTAAAAACATTAAAAAGTTTTGCGTATGAATATGGGCAAGGGTATTTCTTTTCTCAGCCAATCCCTTTCGAAAAAGTGAATGCCTATTTGCTAGCGAGTTAGTAAAACTACAGTCGAAATGATAATGCAAGTTATGATGTTGTTATGGAGCTTGGTTATTATTAATTATTTTTACGTAGTTCTTCCAACGTGATTCATCAATTTTACCCGATTTGACCGCATTAATAATTTCACAACAGGGTTCATTTACATGTTTACAATCTCTAAATTTGCATGTACCTAAATAGTCTTCGAATTCAACATAGCCAGACGAAATTTCCTCAGTATTTAAATTCCAAAGTCCAAACTCTCTGATACCAGGAGAATCAACTAAATAACTTTCACTTGATTGCTCAAATTTATAAATTCTGGATGAGGTAGTGGTGTGTTGTCCTAATCTTGAATTTGTCGAAACAGCTTGTACGGATAGGTTTTCCGTAGGGAACAACCAATTAATAATTGAAGACTTACCTACACCCGATTGCCCCACTAATATACTTGATTTATTTTGAGCATAATTGATAAATTCTTTTTTTCCACTATTTGAAATAGTGCTTATCTTCACAACTGGATATCCAACATTTGTATACTTAATCAGTACATCATCTATTTGTTGTTTGTTTATTTCATCCGTCATATCACTTTTATTAACAACAATCACACAATCAATATTGGCATTTTTAATTGCGATTAAATATCGATCGAGTAATATGCTTGAAAAGTCAGGAAGTGGCGCAACAACTACAAATATCATATTGACGTTAGCTACAATTGGTTTAAGTCCTTTATGTGGTGACGGTCGTTGCAATAATGAAAACCGATCATCTACCGATTCCACAACGCCTTTAGTGGTAGATGGATCATGTGACGGCAATTGTTCTTTTTCCTGCGAAGGTTGAATATCATCTTGAGAAGCTTTTTCAAGTCGAAAAGAAACTCGATCACCGGGTACAGGCGCCCCTAAATGTTGGCGCAAAAAACAACGATAAATACTACCGTAATCTTTATCTAATACATCAACTTGATCACCAAATCGAGCAATAACCAATCCGGTTTTAGATTTTCCTAAATTCGAAGTGTCATTTAATGGATTAACATTTTCACGGTTTTTGACTACCTGTCGTTTTTGCCTTTTTGTTAACTTGTCTCTTTTTGCCAAAGGGTGATCCAATTTGGAAATTATTCTCAATTGGATTGTAACATGGCTATAGCAAAGGCTCTATTTCCTGCTAAACTATATGTTATTAACTTTTACTCAATTTTAAATAGGCTTTTATTAATCGTGGATAAAAAATCAAACCTAATCTGGATCGATTTGGAAATGACGGGGCTGGATCCAATTAAAGAGCGCATCATCGAAATTGCGACCATAGTAACGGATAAAGATTTAAATATTTTGGCAGAAGGCCCTGTGTTGGCTGTGCATCAATCCAAAGCTTTAATGGATTCTATGGATGAATGGTGTACACAACATCATGGCGATTCTGGGTTAACCAAACGAGTATTAGAATCTAATGTTAGTGATCAAATGGCGGAGCAGGAAACTATCGACTTTTTACAAGAGTGGGTCGAACCTGGAAAATCACCTATGTGCGGAAATAGCATCGGGCAAGATAGAAGGTTTTTAGTCAATTACATGCCAAAACTAGAAGCGTTTTTTCACTATCGCAATTTGGATGTCAGTAGTTTGAAAGAACTTGCAACTCGATGGAAACCGCAGATTTTGAATGGCTTTAAAAAACAGAATAAGCATTTAGCGCTTGATGATGTGAAAGAGTCAATTGCGGAATTGTGTTATTACCGTGAACACTTAATCAAACTAGACTAGTTATTCGAGCTCAGGTTAGTTAACCCGAATACAAATGAATTAGATTAAAAATAAAAATGGGGTTCAATAATGAACCCCATTTTTTATCTTTGAAAAGCGTTAAAACTTAAAATAAATCAGAGCAAGTTTTAGCTTCTTCTTGTAATTCTGCTTCAGAAGCTTTCATTTTTTCTGTAATGAAGTCACTATTTTCAAGTCCTGTGACAATTGACCAGTCGCCGTTTTTGCAAGTGACTGGATAGGAGTAAATTAGACCTTCTTCTATTCCATAAGAGCCATCAGAGCAAACAGCCATAGAAACCCAATCACCATCTTCAGTCCCTAATACCCAAGACTTCATATGATCGATTACACCGTTTGCTGCAGATGCGGCTGATGATGAACCTCTTGCTGAGATAACTTCTGCACCTCGTTTGGCAACTTTTGGAATAAATTCTTCATTTGCCCAAGTTGCATCAACAAGGCTAGGTGCAGCTTGAGCGCCAATGGTAGTGTGAGCAATATCAGGCACTTGAGTGGTTGAGTGGTTACCCCATATTGTCATCTTTTTAACTGTATTCATCGACTTGTCAGCTTTTTCGGCTAATTGATAAATAGCACGGTTATGATCTAAACGCATTAATGCCGATATATTTCGAGGGTTTAGATTGGGCGCATTTTTCATTAATATATATGCATTGGTATTTGCTGGATTACCAACAACGACTATTTTCATTTCCGGATTTGCGACTTCATTAATCACTTTTCCAAGCGTACTAAAAATTTTGCCATTATCTTTTAACAGATCGGCACGTTCCATTCCCGGACCTCTTGGTTTTGCTCCGACCATTAAGCCGTAATCAGATCCAGTGAATGCAACTTTTGCATCATCAGTACAAATGACATCTTCTAATAACGGAAATGCACAGTCATTTAATTCCATCTTAACTGCTTCAAGCACTTTAAGAGCGGGTGTAATTTCTAATAATTGAAGGATGACAGGTTGGTCATTTCCTAGCATTTCGCCAGACGCAATACGAAATAAGAGAGAGTAGCAAATTTGTCCAGCAGCGCCGGTAACGGTTACGCGAACAGGTTGTTTCATGGTGGTGTCCTTTATATTGTTTGTAAAATAGGAATAGTTGTAGTGAAGATAAATAAATCTAAGTAGATTTTAGCATATACCTACTGTAGTTGCGCCGATTGCGGTATAAAAACTATCTATATTTGAAACTTTTTCGTTATCCTAGTATCTTATATCCAAGAGATATCTACTCGTAAAAATAATGCTAAGAAAACTATTCACATTTGCTATTTTATTGTCCTTTATAGGTCAAGCATTAGCTGTGACTATTTCTAGCTGTTCAATGCATCAAAACGCCTATATCGAACAACAATCTAGTGACGTGGCAATGATGGATCATTCTCATCATGCGAATAACTCAGTTGATTCAACATCGGCTTCAGAGCCTAACTGTTGTGATGATGAGTTAAGTTGTGACATGTCTGGATGTGCTATTCTCGCAATTAGTGATAATGTTAATGTTTATTCAAGTATTCTTCTTAATCAAAAGATAAACTTTCACTCTGCTTTATCACTTAGCTCACCTTTTATTAGTCTCTTCCGACCTCCAATCCTAAGTTAGTCAATTTATTAAACACCGTTATTTGAATAGTTAGTGACGAGAGTCTCTAGTCTCGACTGTTCGATAATAATTATCCCTAATTCAGATTAATCATCCTGATCATAGATCGAAATACTTAGGCAACTCAAAATGAAAAATACTTTCCTGTTAGCTAGATTGCTAACTTTCCTACTAGTCTGTGTGAACTTTTTAAAAGCTGAAAGTAATCATCACCTACTCAGTTTAAATGAAGCGGTTGAATTAGCGATTAAAAATGATGCGTGGTTAGTGAGTAATTCACAAATTCAAAGCTCCATAGAATTGACAGCCGTTTCAGAAAGTACTTTACCCGATCCAACGCTATCGTTCGATTTTGCAAACCTTCCAACGGATACCTTTAGGTCGAATCAGGAAATGATGACTCAAGCAAAAATTGGGTTTTCGCAGAAGCTTCCTAGGGGTGAAAGTTTAGCGTTAAAGCAAAAACATGCTGAACTCAGTGCAAGTATTTATCCCATTTTACGCGAAGATAGAAAAGCTAAAGTAGAAGTCATTGTTAGCCAGCTATGGTTAGATATTTTTAAGGCTCAGCACAGTATTTCGTTAATAGAAAATGATCGCTCTTTATTTGAACAATTAGTTGATGTTGCTCAAATAAATTATGCATCAACTATTGGTAATACTCGTCAGCTCGATATTATACGAGCTCAATTAGAATTAACCCGCCTTGATGATCGATTAATAAATTTAAAGCAATTAAAAGATCGAACTTTAACGGATCTGCGTGATTGGGTTTCGAAAGATGTTCACAGTAATACGGCGAAAGTTATCACTTCAAATATTAATATATCAAAGCAATTGCCAGTCGTTCAGTTAACAAATAAATTTATAAATATAGACAATCTGAATGGTAAATTACAGAGTGAACAACTCGTTTTATATGAATTGATATCTAATCATCCAAAATTGAGAATAATGAACCAAAAAGTAGCAATGTCTAAAAATAATGTTCATCTGGCAAAGGAATCTTTTCAACCCGAATGGGGAGTGCGTGCAAGTTACGCCTATAGAGAAAATGATCCAGCAGGAATAGATAGAAAGGACTTTTTTTCCGTGGGTGTGAGCTTTGATTTACCCATTTTCACAAAGAATAAACAGAACAAGATGTTAGATTCTGCAAAGTATGTGTTGCAATCAGAAAAAACGAACAAGTGGTTACTTGCAAAGAACATGATCACTGAGCTTAAAAAAGAAAATGTACAATTAATTCGTTTTGAACAAAGATTAGAATTATATAAAAAGCTTCTTTTACCACAAATGCAACAACAAGCCGATGCTGCATTGACTTCCTATACCAATGATGATGGTGACTTTACGGAAGTAGTCAGATCAAGGATTGCATTCTTAAATGCTAATATTGATTTTTTAAATATCAAAATAGAAAAATTGAAAACATTAACCAATATTAATTACTTGCTTGTAGGGAATAAGGAAACTGAAACCGACAATGAAGGCTTTAGCAAATCGGGAGAAAAGCGATGAATAAATCATCTGTTAAATTAGCGAGTAAACTGTTTAATTTTAGGGTTTTTATTGCTTTAATTTTTGCATTCATTGTCGGAGCTTTGCTTTCTCCACTGATTAGAATTACTGATAGTGAAATCCCATCTAAAGAAGAAAATGATGTAGCTAAACCTCTTTATTGGGTTGCCCCCATGGATGCAAATTATAGACGAGATAAACCAGGACAATCTCCAATGGGAATGGACTTAGTGCCTGTTTACGCAAAGTCGGAGGAGCTGTCGGGAGTCATAAAAATATCGCCTGATGTTGTTAATAACTTGGGGGTGCGTTTAGCCAAGGTGGAACTTAAAAAAATCAAATCCAAAATCAAAACTGTAGGCTATGTTAAATATGATGAAGATCACTTGCTTCATATACATCCTAGAGTAGAAGGTTGGATAGAAAAGTTACACGTTAAAGCAAGTGGTAATCCAGTAAATAAAGAGCAGCCACTTTATGAGA
>JBMYPE010000019.1:0-13545 GCA_049600015.1 Kangiellaceae bacterium | reverse complement strand
CCTCTTGCATGAGATTAATCATATTGACGTTTGAAAACGATTTAGCTAATAAGCTTTGCTTGCTTTCGATTGAATGCTCTTTCACTGCAAAACGACCAACTGGCAAATTTTTCACAAATTCTGCGCAATTTAATGTTGAGTAAATATTTAGCGATATGGCGATGGCAAGACTTTCATTATTTTCTGCTTGATTAGACGCCATTTGAGAATTTTCCGACTCTGCTAATTGTTTTTGAATTAACCAGCTAAAATCTTCCGGAAAACAATTCCAGATGTCGCCTTCAGTATTTACCACGGCACAATTGCTTTCTTCTAATAAAACGCTATAGCCATCTTTAGGCGTGGTGATTAAATCTTGTTCTAGCAGAATATGCTCTAATTTTATTTCTGCTTTTGCAAACTGTTCTATTAAAGATTCGATATAACTCCTTTCAATACCTCTAACGCTAATAGGTTTATCCTTTCCTCGTTCTTTATAGGCATAAAATAGTGAATCCACAGCAGTCGCCACTTCATCTTCCATCATAAAGGGAATTGCTTTTCTTATCAGTTTGGGATTTCGGTTGGGAATATCTAACTCAGCGCTAATTATATCTTGTGAGGATAAAATCAAGCTCACTTTGTTTTTTTCTGCCATATCAGCCAAACAGTTTAAATCCGCTTTTAATATTTCTTCACTTTGCAGTTGATAGCTAGCATTTGAATATGAGTCTGAATTTACATCGCCTTCAGAAGTCGTTTTTGTCTCGGTCTGATTGAGCTTCCATGTTAAAGTGGATTGCTCATTTTCACCCCAAAATATTAATAAATTTGCCATTAGTCTTTTCCAAAATAACGTGAGACAACCTTAAATTGATTGTTTTGTTCTTTAATAAATAATGTTGTCATAAATACTTTTGTGGTATTTATTTGAGCTTTCGACTTCATTTGAAAGTATCGACTTGTATCAGTTAAGCGTGATTTTAAATCACTACTAACATTTGCATTTCCGCCTAAAGCATCCCAAAACTCTTGCATATCATAACCTTTTTCTGGACGCGAACTAATCACCTCTTTAACTTTTGCTAAATCGAATTTTTTACCTAACGCTGCATGTAGCAAATTCGCACTTTCATTTTCAATAGTGTTGACGTTAAGTTGATTATCTTTTCCATCAGGCAATACACAGATATCTTCTTCAATTAATGTCATAATTTCTTTGTTAAAAGAACGTACGGCTAATAACTCGCTCTCGTGTGCTATTTCATCATTCGCGGGCAAGTAAGGAATATCTAACCCTTGATAATAAAGATCTTCTACACCATCTGGACCACTCGGAGTGGAATCTTCATCAATCCAGTCTCTTAACTCCGCAGCTAACGCTGCTGGTTTAGTTTGCGGGTCTACCAAAATGCTATCCAAATAATCCGTAAATATTTCTTCGCCAATCGTTTTATCATTATTATTGATATTTCCAGATGCTGTATTTTGAGTATTTGTGCTTGTCGGTTTTACGGGTTGAGGTCCGACTAATGACTGGTTAGCTGAAGCTGGTTGGTTGTTATTATTTTTGTCTTTATCACCCAATGTATTCAAATTAAAACAACTTTGCATATCCCTAATGCTCGCAGTCATACCGCCACCATCAATTGGAAAAGTAATGTCACTTTGTGCCCAAGCTTGATTTAAATGCACTCTATCTTCTGTCTCATTTTTAAATGCTTTTTGTAAATATATTTTTGCTAATTCTTCCATGCCTATCAAATAAGAATATGCTTGGTCACGATGAATTAGATTTCTCGCTAGTGTGCTTTGGTAATTCACTCTTTTATTTATTTCAACAATCAATAAAGCGACAAAGGCCACAACCAAAATGACAGTCACTAACACCGTTCCTTTTTGCCTACGCTTAAATTGCTTTTGTCGATAATTCATCATTATCCAGCCACATCCGAAATAACAAATAGTCGATTAACTTTTCCAATATCTGTTAAATCTAAAGTCACTCTTACTGCAACAGGTAAACTTCTTATAGCATTTGCTTGCTGTTCACTATTCGAACCATTTAATTGCTGGAAATCACCGGTTTGATTAACAGGCCAAAAATCTATCCATGATTCACCATCAAAAAAATCAAATTTTATACTTATTACATTTTCTAAAAGGGGTCTGTTGAGACCTTGCTCTGCAATCATTCCATCTGGAAAGCTATAACTCACACGACGTAATGTGTTTTCCTCAACAAAATAGGAGAGACGCTCTAAATTTGATCGCTTTAATCCCGCTGGGTTTCTTCTGCCCATTCTAGTTAGATTTAGAATTGCGGAATCTGAGCCTGCCTCGCTAGACAGGTTGTCTTTTTTATCTCCAAATTCATCCCGAAATTTTCGAGGTGCTAACTGTTGAATATCATCTGAGATAAATAACCAAGCCCTTTCTATTGAGTTATATCGATTACCATTATTTTCGATACTGGTTTTTGCAATACTTGCTCTATCTAATAAAGTAAAAGCGCCAACGCCAATCACTGCAGCTATAGCCATCGCGATTAAAATTTCTAATAAAGTAAAACCTTTTTGGTTATCAATAAAGACTTTAGAAAAATTAACATCAGAATAAGAATTCATTTGCCAATTTCCTTATTAGCTATAAAACCAATAAAACGAGTTGTTGGATTTTCATCACTCTCTTCTACTCTGACTTCAACTTCAACCTGACGTAACTCTTTTTCTGTTGTTTTTGAAACTGTTTGCAGCCAGTACCAAGTTTTATTAGCCATTTCCACGCTGCCTCTAGTGACACCAGTATTAGGCCATGTTTTTTCTAATCTTGTTTCTGCAAGTTGATTCATTGCTACCCAATGAGCTACCGTTTTTTGTGATGCGTTTAGTTGAGTTAACTGGTAATTCGAAACTTGCGTAATTAAACCAACGGCAGCGTACCCAAAAATAGCCAAAGCAATCAATATTTCTAAAAGTGTAAAGCCACACTGTTTTGCCAGTGACTGTGCTGATATCTTGTTAAATTTTCTAACTTGCATATCGCTATTTAAAACTCATCTTCTTCATAGTTTCTATCTAGGTCTTGAAATAAATTTCCTTCTAGTGGGCCTTCATATTTGAGTTCGCCCGTTAAAAAACCTCTTACACGAAAAAAAACGCTTTCATCTGATGCTGCAATTTTGTTTGATACTGCTATGCCTATTGAGAACTGATTTTGTTCGCCACTCGACAAAAAATAAATCTGAGGCGGATCAAACTTTTTGTCCTCTTCTTCCTCATCTTCAAATATATTAATTTCCTCTTCAAATATATTCACTTCATCTTCAGAAGTACTAAATATACTTTCTTCATCAAGCGTTAAGTTGACTTCTAATCCTTCTTGAAATTCATGCCTACCTAGCTCGGGTAACTCTGTAATTTCTTGCCAGTTGGCGAGCTTTGGTTTTCTTTGTGCATTTTGTCCAGTAACATTGGGGCTATTGGAAATATCGCTCGTTCCGCCATTATTTTTAGTTGAGTTCGATTTTGCTTTTTTATCATCATCTTCCTCATCGACTAATTCTAAAAATTGATAACCTTTATCATCAATGGTTAGGCCGAACTCTCTATTCAATAAAATTGATTGATCTTTAACTAGCTCAATTGCAGCAACTAATCTTCTTACTTCTTGCTTAGCTACTTTGTCAGGAGAACCACCTAAATTTGGTAATGCAAAGGCTACCAAAACAACCATAATCGCCATAGCAATAAGTATTTCTAACAGGCTAAAACCCAATTGTTTCGGTGACAATATCATTGGTTTATTTATTTCAGATGCTTATTGCTCGCCTGTTTTAAATGCTTTTATTACCTCGTCAACATTCCAGTTTCCAATATCAGTCGCTAAACCTTCACCGCCCTCTTCACCATCTGCACCTAAAGAGTAAATATCGTATTCACCAAATTCTCCTGGATAAGTATATTGGTAAGGATTTCCCCAAGGATCAGGACTCAACTCAATGTAACCACGTCGTGAATAATTTTTTGGCTCAGGTCGACTTGTTGGTTTTGTCTCCAGCGCCTCGATACCTTGCTCTGTGGTTGGAAACATAAAATTGTCCGCACTGTATTGAATCAAGGCTGACTGGATTGCTTTGATATCGCCTTTAATTTTAATCAAACTCGCTTCTTCAGTTTTACCAGCGAACTGCACCACCATCACGCCACCAAGAATAGCCATGATTGCCATTGCTACTAATATTTCTAAAAGTGAAAATCCAGATTGTTGTTTCATTTTGAACCTCATAAATTTTTAAAATTGTATTCATGTTTTAATCTCCACAATTCAGGAGAAAGTATGTTTTATTTCTCTCTTTGCAAAGAGGCGGTATTTTTTAAGTTAGCGTATTACTCAATTCAAACACTGGCAACATAATCGCCAGCACTATCATAAATACAAACGCACCCATAACTAAAATCATAATTGGACCGATGAGATCCATCATTACGCTCACCATATTATCAAACTGTACTTCTTGATTATCCGCAGCGCGATCGAGCATTTCTTCTAACTGACCAGAGTTTTCACCACTCGCAATCATATGCAGCATCATCGGTGGAAAGTAGCCACATTGTTGCAATGAAACTTTTATGCCTGCACCTTCACTCACTCGTGTTGCAGCTTCTGCCACCGCGACCTTTAATTCCGCGTTACTCATTACATCGCCCGCTATTTTCATACCTTCTAACAATGGTACGCTACTCGCATTTAAAATGGCTAAAGTTCTAGCAAATCTAGCGGCATTAAGTCCTTTTATGACTTTACCGATAATCAGTGCGTTTAATTTCCATTTGTCCCACGTTAATCTTAAACTGGGCGTTTTGAGCAAATACTTAAAACCTGCGACTAAAGCAAAGATAATAATGAGTGTCAGCACTCCCCATGATTGTACAAAATCACTTAATGATAAAAGCGACTGAGTAAGCCACGGGAGTTCCTGCCCTGATTTTGTAAAGCTCTTTGTGATTTCTGGTACAACTGACCCTAACAAAAAGCCGACAATTCCCACACTCACCACTGATAAAATCACAGGATAAACGAGTGCGCCTGATATTTTTTGTGAAATCGCTTGGCGTGATTCGGTGTAATCTGCGAGTCTTTCTAACACTAACTCTAGATGACCTGATTTTTCACCCGCTGCTACCATTGATCGATATAATTCTGAGAATACTTTGGGGTATTCGCTTAGAGCATCTGCTAATGAATGACCTTCGACCACTCTTGCTCGAATGCCAAGTAACATGGTTTTTTGTTTTGCTTTTTCACATTGTTCTGCGACAGCTTTAATCGTTTCTTCTACAGGAATCGCAGCACGAATTAAAGTGGCTATTTGCCTGGTAATGAGCGCTAAATCTGCGGCGCTAATTTTGGCATTATTAGATTTTGTGGATTGTTTTGAACTTTTATCTTTTTCGTTTTTATTGACGCTTTCCACATCAATTGGGATTAATTTTTTTTCCTTTAGCAACTGCCTAATCTGGCGATGCGTATCACCTTCCATCACACCTTTTATTTGCTTACCTGCGGTGTCTAAAGCAACATATTCAAAAGCTGCCATTAGTCTTCTCTAGTGACTCTTAAAACTTCTTCGACGGTGGTAATGCCTTCTAAAATTCTTCTCTTACCGTCTTCGCGTATACTAAAGCCCCGACTTCTTGCATGTTTCTCTATTTCAAGTTCACCAGCACCATTGTGAATCATCGCTCTAGTTTCTTCATCTACTACAACTAATTCAAAAATCCCTTGGCGCCCTTTATATCCTGAATGATTGCAATCAGAACAACCTTTGGCGTGATAAATTGAAGGTGGATTTTCAACATCAAAGTTCATTAGTTCGCATTCTTTTTGGTTAGCTGGGACTAATTCTTTACAGCTGGGACACAGTGTTCTCACTAATCGTTGCGCTAACACGCCCAATAAACTGGATGATAGTAGAAAAGGCTCTATTCCCATATCCTGCAATCTTGTGACCGCACCAGAGGCAGTATTAGTATGCAAAGTTGAAAGTACCAAATGCCCAGTTAAACTTGCTTGAACCGCAATTTCTGCGGTTTCTAAATCTCTAATTTCGCCCACCATGACTACGTCGGGATCTTGTCTTAATATTGCACGTAAGCCGCTGGCAAAGGTCATTTTAACTTTAGTATTAACTTGAGTTTGTCCAATACCATTAAGCAAATACTCAATGGGATCTTCAACTGTTAAAATATTTCTTGTCGGGTTATTTAACAGCGAAAGGCCTGCATAAAGTGTGGTTGTTTTACCTGAGCCTGTGGGTCCCGTTACCAAAATAATTCCGTGGGGCTTATGCAGCAAAGAGTCCATTTCTTTTTTAATATGTTCTGGCATACCTAAATGAGAAAAATCTAAACGCCCCGCTTGTTTATCTAACAATCTCATTACAACTCGTTCGCCGTGGCTTGATGGATTGGTTGAAACACGCACGTCAACCCCTCTATTTGCAATTTTTAATGCAATTCGACCATCTTGAGGAACTCGCTTTTCTGCTATATCTAACTTAGCCATTACTTTTATTCTTGACACTAAAAGTGGCGCAAGTTTTTTTCCAGGACTTAATACTTCTCTTAAAACACCATCCACTCTAAAGCGCACTTTAAGATCATTTTCAAAAGTTTCAATGTGAATATCTGAGGCATTTTCTTTGATTGCTTCGGTTAAAAGAGCATTGATCAATTTAATTATGGGAGCGTCGTCATTGGCTTCTAACAGATCTTCTGTTTCTGGTAACTCATCGGCAAGTTTAAACAAATCCATATCATCGCCAATATCTTCCATAGCCGCCATGGCTTCGCCCGAATTATCCTGATAAACCTTGCCTAAATTGAATTCAAAGTCTTCGTCAGACACTTCTTCAAAATGGATTTTTTGTTTTGCAAAACGTCTAACTTCAGAAATTGACTTTATGCTGACATCTTTTTTAACTAAAACTTTTAGGCTATCGCTACTTTCAGTATCGTCTAATGGTGTAATCAGGACACCATGTCTTTTAGCAAATGAAAATGGCAGACGAATGATTTTTTGAGCGACATCATCCGTTACCTTATGTTCATCACTATCAAGTATTTGAGTGTGACTCTCTAGTTGGTTAGATTCATCAGAGACTGAGACATCAATTTTTTGATTCTCCTTGTCCGAATTTCTGATCAGATCACTTACAGCCATGTCTTCACCTATTGCTTATCAGATTTAGGTGGTAAAGGCTCAGCAGGAGCGTTTACAGAACCGCCTTCTTGCAGATTTTTATTCGCATCATTAAAGCTTGGAGGAAGTGCGAGCGTGTCATCCCACTCAGGCAATACCTCTGGATCTGTAAATGGCATGAGCGAGATCCCCTTTAACTTTTTATCCAGTTCTAACGCTCTCATGTAATTGTATTTCTTTGAACTAACATCATTAATATCTGCTACATCGGTAATAATTTTTGGTCTAATAAACACCATCAAATTTGTTTTTCTTTTTGTTGTGCCACTCGATCGAAAAAGAGCACCTAACAAAGGAATATCGCCTAACAATGGTACTTTCTGTTCACTTTCTTGAACATCATTATCAATCAATCCACCTAGCACAATAGTTTGCCCACTATTCACTAGCACGGTTGTATTAATTGTGCGTTTGTTAGTCACAACATCCACCGATGTACTGCCAGCAATACCTGAAACTTCTTGTTCAATACTTAATACAACGGCATTACCTTCATTAATTTGAGGTGTAATTTTTAATTTAATACCAACATCTTGCCTATCAACGGATTGAAATGGATTCGCGTTGCCTGTTCCTAATTGAGAGCCAGTGATGATTGGAATTTCTTGGCCAATACTAATAGTGGCTTCCTCATTATCTAAGGTTGTTAAACTCGGAGTAGATAGAACATTTGACTCAGTGTCGGATGCTAAAAGTTTTAAAAGCCCTGCCCACGATTTCCCGTCTGAAAAACCTAAAAGAGCACCAGTAACACCAGCAATGGCTTGTGCAATTCCGGCACCATTGTCACCGCCAGTTGTCCCTGGTTCAGTAACAGTTATTAACCCTGTTGCTGGATCAGTGGTTGTAATCGTCGAACCAGAAGCTTCTTGCCCACGATTACTTATAACCCCAGCCAAAACACTAGTTGCAGAAGGTGTAGTGTTGGAAAAATTAACGAGTCCACCTTCACCGGCCCATTGAACACCTAGCTCTTTATTAAGGGATTCCGAAATTTCGACAATAATCGCTTCCACATGTACTTGTTGTCGACGTATATCAAGTTGATTAATCACCGAATCAAATGATTTCATAATATCGGGTGGTGCAGTAATCACGAGCGCGTTTGTTTCTGCATGGGCTTTTATTGAATACCCTTTGTTTGAATTTCTTCTGGATTGGGTTCCTTTCTTTTTCGAGTCTTCTGTTTCAATGGAGTCTGCAACGCCTTCTAATAAAGTTGCTAGCTCTTCCGCTTTAGCGTAACGCAGATGTCTTACTTTGGTATTTCCTGAATTTTTTATCGGTGAATCAAGTTTAGCTATCAATAACTTTAATCTTAATGCTGATTTATTATCCGCACTCAATAAAATGCTATTGGTTCTTTCATCTGCTACAAATTTAGGTTTATTAATTTCACCTTTTTTTGCGCCAGAGTTTTGCTTTTCTAATGTCTCTAAAATTCTTACCACTTCAGTTGCGGATGCATGTTCTAAATCAATGACTTCAATTTCTTGATTACTTTCTTGATCTATCTTTTCAATTATTTTTACCAATCGATCTAAATTTGCTGCGGTATCGTGGATAACAATAACATTAGTCGGCTTATACTGAGCCATATGCCCTTGTTGAGGAATTAATGTTCTTAGTAAAGGAACTAACTGACTGACATCAACATTATCAACTTTAATGACTCGTGTGATTAATTGGTCGCCTGAGTATTTTTTTCCTTTTGTGTAAACTTCAACAGAATCTTGCTTGGCTGTTTGAAGTTGTTCAATTTTATAAATCCCATCCGTTTCAACGGCACTAAATTGATGAACTTTTAACACACTTAAAAATAATGCAAAAATTTCTTCTTCATCCATTTCATGTTGAGAAATAACAGTAATTTTTTTATTTCTAACGCGAGGGTCGACTATAAAGGTTTTACCCGTTAAGCGGCTCACCATTTCAATAAACACACCAATATCGGTTTCTTTTTGATTGATAGTCGCTTTGTCCGCTGAAACTTGAGTGGTAAAAATAACTAAGCTGATTATCATTAAACTCAGTTTTGTTGATACTTTTTTTAACATCGACTGTTTTCCTAATTCAGGTTTTTTTAGTTTTAAATCTACTAAGTACACGTTATTTACCGCCTTGTGTATTATTTAAATCTAATAAAAGACTAATGCTTTCTTCTCCGCGTAAAATATCCACTTGGATATCTTGCATGTTTTGAATTTCACCCATTAATTGCATTGCTTCTTGTGGACTTGCTAAAGACATTCCATTAACGCTAGTTATCACGTCATTTCTTCTCAATCCTAATTGAGTAAATAATCGTTTGTCTTTACCAGGCGAAATTTTATAACCGATGGTTTCTCCATCTTTGGTTGCTGGGCTCAAATTAACTAATTCCATTAAACTCATGGGATCGTTAACTAGTTTCTCTCTGTATTGATTTATTGACTGACTAATTTGTTTATTTTTACGTTTGTCTTCTACTTTTTTACCCTTAGACTTTTTTAAAGTTAGGCGTGAATTATTCGTTCGTTTCATCTCTGAAGGTAATGAGTCTTTCAAACTTAAGACTTCTTTTTTTCCATTAGTTTCTAATATCACCCGATCTGAATAGACATTGCGCAAATAGACCCTGCCGGAAACTTCTAATTTATCATCAATAAAATAAACTGCTTGTTTGCCTTTACCATCTTCAATAATCGAGTTTGAATGGGATTTATTAGTTGCGGCATAAATCCCCCTTAATTTGAGGTTTAATCTAGTTTCTGGCGCATCTTCTACTTCTTCTTGCACCGCCACAGGAGCTTTATCTTGATCCCCAAATAAATGCATACTGACCAGTCCACCCACGTCGACTGCGCTATTATGACTCGTTGGTGATTTAGATGTGACAGAAATAGGCGCTTTTTTGCCAGAAATATCTTCTGCCATAAAATATAAAGTTAATACCCAAAACAATTTAGCGGCAAATAAGGTGATTATTATCCAGCCCATCCACTGTATAAGAGGTAACCAGTTAAAATAATTTTTACTCCAGTCAAGTATTTTGTTTGTCGATAAGTTCATTAATAAAATTTCAGTCAATAGGTTACTTTTCGTTAATAATTTAGATTAATAAATGTACTTGATGTAACAGGTAACATTAAATCGTCATAGAACCACTCAGTTTAACCCAAAACGCATAGGGTTTTAATCCTTATTTTCGGGTAAAATTGCCTCGTAATCGTCTAATTCACATCTACTTAGATAAAGAGCGGTTAATATCTCTTAAAAATTGCTACATACTCAGAGTTGATTATATTAATGTCTAAACGAGTTGACTCCTAAAAAGGGTTAATTTAGATGAAATAACTACCAACGAACTAAGATTATCAATATGTCTTCAAATGAAAATGATAAACCAGCTAAAATCCGCCTAGATAAATGGCTTTGGGCATGTAGGTTTTATAAAACCCGTGGAATCGCGAAGCAAGCCATAGAAGGAGGCAAGGTACATTATGAAGGTGCTAAACCCAAAACCGGCAAAATTATAAAAGTTGGCGATAAAATCAAGTTACGACAAGGATTTGATGAAAAAACTGTCGTAATTACTGCGCTGAGTGATATTCGTAAAAATGCAACTTTTGCTCAAACTCTTTATCGTGAGACCGAAGAAAGTGTAATGAAACGGACTGAAATAGCCCAAATGCGTAAGATGTCAGCTCCCGCGACACAAGGCAAACCAGATAAAAAACAAAGACGGCAGATTCATCGCTTTAAAAATGAGAATTGACTATACTTAAAAAATAAGAGGTCTTTGTAATCGAGCTAATTACTCAGAAGTATGAATTTCAGCATAAAATCTATATTTATCTTTTTCGCCTTTCTCGCCTTTGCTGCATTCTCTTTTTTTATATGGGCACTGTTTAGTTTAGAACCAAACGACATTAATACGATCAAAAACACGCCTTCTCAACTGCTTAATATTGAGATATTTTACTACCTTTCTTCTGTAATATTCTTAGTAATCCTTTTAATACTCTTATACCTGAATAAAAGAGTTCTTATTCCAATCAAAAGCTTAACTCGTCTGATTTCCTCTTTCTCGTCTCAATCCCCTGTCGTTCAAAATCAGCTCTATAAAGAAAATGAATATCTCGATGATGAGATTGGGAAAATGGCAAAAACATTTTTTAAAATGAAACGCACCATGGATGACGATTTAAAGCGACTAGATTTTGCACTGAACTCAGGTAGGCAGGGGTGGTTTGATATAAACCTACAAAAAAGAGAAATATTAGTGAGTAAAAACTATGCCAAACTACTCGATTACCCCGAATCTGAATTTATTATGCCAATTGACACTTGGAGAGAGTCAATACATCAAGATGATTTAGAAGCCGTATTGCTGTCACTGCAAACAGCCATCGAAACCGAAGAGCCCAATGAAGTTGAATTTAGACGTATTAAAGACAATGGCGATATTGCATGGTTTCATGCGATTGGTGAACTAGTCGAATGGGATGAATCTGGCAAAGGGATCAGAATAATAGGTGTCGCCACTGATATTTCTGAACGTAAAATGCAAGAAGTTCAGCTCAACAAACTGGCTCACTACGATAGCCTCACTAACTTACCCAACCGTAATTTGTTTTTAAAACACTTTCATCGTTCAATTGTAAAAAGCAACCGAACCGGCGCGCAATTAGCGGTTATTTTTTTAGATTTAGACAATTTTAAGCCCGTGAATGATAGCTATGGACATGATGTTGGTGACAAATTATTAATTATGGTTGCCGAGCGAATTTCATCGGTAATTGGTGAGAATGATCATGCTTCTAGACAAGGTGGTGACGAATTTGCGCTTTTATTGCTCCACACTAAAAAAAGTGAGAGCTATGATAAAAAGTTAGACCTTCTACTAGAGCGGTTATCCGCACCTTACAATATTAATGAAATCGCGATTAATGTGACCGCGACAATTGGCGTTACCATTTATCCAAACGACTACAGTGATGCGGATTTACTATTGCGACATGCCGACCAAGCGATGTACCGTGCGAAACGAGCTGGGAAAAACCAATATCAAGTTTTTAGCACCGAAAAAGATAAAGAGATCATTAAGAAACATCAAAAACTCACTGAAATAAAGAATGCTCTAACCACAAATCAATTCCAATTGTATTACCAGCCTAAAGTCAATATGAAAACCGGAAAATGCTTTGGCGCGGAAGCGCTTATCCGATGGATTCATCCACAAAAAGGCATGATTCCGCCACTGAAATTTTTACCTTTGATAGACGGTATGGAATTAGAGGTGGACATAGGAAATTGGGTCATTGCCGAAGCACTAAAGCAAATTGATTTTTGGCGAAAACAAGATATTGATTTAAAAGTAAGTGTCAATATTGCTTCTTACCATTTACAGTCCGATAACTTTATCCAAGATCTTGAAAATGCGCTCAACCAATATCCGGATGTTAATTCAGAAAACTTGGAATTAGAAATATTGGAAAGCAGTATCTTAAGTGATATTGAGATGATCAGGGAAACGATCAATATTTGCCGTAACAAACTACAAGTGAATGTAGCACTGGATGATTTTGGTACAGGCTACTCTTCGCTCACTCACTTAAAAAACCTCTCAGCCAATACAATAAAAATAGACCAAACCTTCATTAGAGATATGTTAGAAGATCCCAGCGATTTAGCCATAATTGAAGGAATTATTAGCTTATCAAAATCATTTAATCGACATGTTATTGCAGAAGGCGTTGAGTCTAGTACGCATGGTGATTTACTACTTTTACTCGGATGTGAGAATGCTCAGGGATACGGCATTTCAAAACCCATGCCTGCCACCGAAATTCCAGATTGGTTAAATAATTATCTTCCCAATGAGCAATGGATTAGCGAAAGTAAACGCGCGAGATCGGATAAAACTAGAAAATTAGAAATACTTAAAATAACGGTGTTAGCTTGGTACCAACATTTTAAAGAGAACGTGTTATCTGGCGACTCCAAATTAACCGTTTGGCCCATTTTAGATCGACTAGGTTGCCCTTGCGGTACTTGGATTCGTAACGAAAGTGGACGAGACACCTTTGACAGTAACTGGATTTATCAATTGGATGAAATACATAATCAATTTCATAATTTAGCGGATGATATATTTGTTCAGTTTAAAACTGGCAATATTGATACAGCTAAAAGTAATCTTGACGAATTTGAACAGATTAAAGATAAAATGAAAGCCCACATTAATACGGCGATCTAGACAAATCCATTAACAGTAAAGAATAGTGATTAATATTTATAGGGTTGATCTTTTTCAATGCT
>JBMYPE010000018.1:0-13546 GCA_049600015.1 Kangiellaceae bacterium | reverse complement strand
CAAGAGGATGGTTTTGTAACTTCTTCCGAAGTTAGAGTGATTGATAAAGACTTTCAAATAATTGACAATAAAATAGACGTGATTAACACTGATTGCTTTAGTAAAAACTCAAGTCAACTTTTATACATTTTTCACGTTCTAGCTAACCATCCAGAGACCGATGGAATTACCGCTAAAACTTTGCGGGCGATCAGAGCATCTAGAAATAAAATTAACAAGAAATTTATTAACAATAAAGTTAACCAAAAATTGTTTTTAAGTTTTTGGAGCATAAAACATCAAACTGCACGCGCCATGTTCTTAATGAAACGAAATGGCATTTTATCTGATTACTTACCTAGTTTTAAAAAAATATCCGGGCAAATGCAATATGATATGTTTCACAGTTATACGGTAGATGAACACACTTTATTTTTATTGAGAAATCTTGCAGAGTTTACTCACGAAAATAATAAAATAAAATTCCCTTTATGCCATGAAATAATGAATCGTCAAGAACAGCCGGAGTTGATCTATTTGGCCGGGCTATTTCACGATATTGGTAAAGGTCTTGGCGGTGACCATAGCGAACTAGGAAAAGCAATTGCACTTGAGTTTTGCGAACAGCACAAAATGCCGGTCAAGGACACAGAAATTATTACTTGGTTAGTAGAAAATCATTTAATGATGTCACTTTTTTCGCAAAAAAGAGATACATCTGATCCAAAGGTGATTGAGAGTTTCGCTAAACTTGTGGACAATCAATTAAAACTGGAGTTGCTCTATATATTAACTGTTGCTGATATTAGAGCAACAAATAAAACACTCTGGAATTCCTGGAAGGATTCGTTACTGAGAGAATTATATTTAAATACATCAGCGTATTTAAAAAACAATAACAAAGAATCAAATGAAGAGATATCTCCTAACAACAAAAGTAATAAATCACTTTGGCATATAAATCAAATCGCAACAAAGAATGAATTAATAAATAACGGATATGAGCTCGAAGATATTGATGCACTTTGGGAATTACTAGGTGATCGCTACTTTATAAAACGTTCCGCCGAAGCAGTCATCTGGCATACTCGCATTATATTGGATGCACCAATTGATGAATCTATTGTCGTTGGTATTCGTAAAAGTGGAGAGCGCAATAGTAATGAAGTATTTATTTACACCAAAGATCAGGCCGACTTATTCGCCACTCTGGCTGCCTCTCTTAACCAACAAGGACTCAATATTTATGGTGCCAATATCCACACTGATAAAAATGGTTATTGTTACGATAGTTTTTTTGTTTTAAATGAACAGGATAAAATCATCACTGATACAGAAGTAAAAGAACAGATCATTCAAACAATTAAGAAAAATGTTTCAGAAATAAAAACAAAAGAATTAAATGTATCACGACGCATGCCTCGACAAATAAAATACTTTACCGTAGACACAAAAATAGAATTTAGTGCAGATGAATTTAGCCATCTAACAAGAATTGATATAACCGCCAAGAACCAACCCGGATTTTTAGCTGCTGTGGGGCGAGTATTTGTTAAAAATAAAATAAAACTACATGACGCAAAAATCACCACATTTGGTGAAAAAGTCGAAGACACCTTCTTAATCAGCGATAAAAACAATCAACCCATTATTGATAAAGGTGCACAACAGAACATTCGAGAATCAATAATAGAGTTTCTTGATTAACTAAATCTTATTCAGGTAATCTTTCCAAATTAACTAAAGGTAATAAATGTGAGTGAACTTCAACAAAAAATAGAAAACGCATTCGATAATCGTAAAAGTCTTTCGGTTTCTACAGTGGATCTTGACACAAAACAAGCTATTCTTGAAACAATTAATCTATTGGATTCAGGTGAGCTACGTGTTGCAGAACCTACTCCACAAGGAGATTGGCAAGTCAATGAATGGGCAAAAAAAGCCGTCTTGCTTTCTTTTTTAATCAGGGACAATAAAAAGATCGACGCGGGACACACCAGTTATTTTGATAAGGTTCCATTAAAATACGCTGCCACAACTCAACAAGAATTTGAACAATCTGGCGTTCGAGTTGTGCCACAAGCGATTGTTCGTAATGGATGTTTTGTTAACAAAAATGTGGTTTTGATGCCAAGTTATGTGAATATTGGTGCCTACATAGATGAAGGGACTATGGTTGACACATGGGCGACGGTTGGTTCATGTGCGCAAATCGGCAAAAATGTTCATCTATCTGGAGGTGTTGGTATTGGGGGTGTGTTAGAACCTTTGCAAGCTAATCCAACGATCATAGAAGATGATTGTTTTATCGGAGCGAGAAGCGAAATTGTTGAAGGCGTCATCGTAGAAAAAGGGTCAGTAATTTCCATGGGCGTATTTATTGGACAAAGTACAAAAATATTTAATAGAGAAACAGGCGAAATTACCTACGGAAGAGTACCAGCAGGATCGGTCGTAGTATCTGGAAGTCTACCCTCAAAAGACGGTACTTATAGTTTATACTGTGCGGTTATTGTAAAACAGGTCGACGAAAAAACTCGATCTAAAACATCGATTAATGAATTATTACGAATGGAGTAAATCATGTCTACTGAAGTTCATATGTTTGGTATAAAAAATTGCGATACAGTAAGAAAGGCAATCCGCTGGCTAGCAGCTAAAGAAATAGAGTCTGAATTTCATGACTTAAAAACAGAAGAGTTGGCGGACGAGCTTATTGCCGAATGGTTAGAGCAAGTGGGTGCAGATACATTAATAAATCGCAGGGGTTTGACTTGGCGAAAAATTGAAGCTGAGGACAAAATCTTAAACAATGACGAAGCTTATATATCATTAGTAAAAAAATATCCGACCGTTGTAAAACGCCCAGTCACTTTTAATGGCAAATATTGGAGCGTTGGTTTTAAGCCAGATGAATGGGATGACATGTTTTTATAATGACTATACTAAAAGAAATGAACCTGTTATACATTCTGATGATCACAATTATGAAGGCTAATAAATGTCTGAGATAGAATCAGCTTTAGAGATTACCGAACAATTATTAAAACGAGAATCAATCACTCCGGAAGATGCTGGTTGCCAGAACTATTTGAAAGCATTATTGAAACCTGCCGGATTTGAGTTTGAACACCTAGACTTTGAAGATACACAAAACTTATGGGCGATCAGAAGTAATGGTACCTCCAGTGAAATTGACTCTAAAAATGAACCAGTATTTTTATTCGCTGGTCATACAGATGTTGTGCCGCCGGGTAACTTAAAAAAATGGAACACTCCACCATTTGAACCTACAATTATCGACGGCATTTTGTATGGTAGAGGAGCCGCTGATATGAAAGGGTCCATTGGCGCGATGGTTTCTGCCACAAAAAAGTTTGTTCATGATTTCCCTAACCACAAAGGAAGTATCGCTTACCTCATTACCAGTGATGAAGAGGGTCCATTTATTAATGGCACAGTAAAGGTGGTGGAAGAACTAATCAAAAGAGATCAAAAAGTAGATTATGCATTAGTCGGTGAACCCTCTTCCACTCATCAATTGGGCGATGTAATTAAAATAGGACGACGAGGTTCTTTAACTGGATGGCTAAAGATACATGGAAAACAGGGACATGTTGCCTACCCTCACCTAGCAGACAATGCAATCCATATTGCAGCCCGCTTTATTTCCCAAGCATCAAGCACAGAATGGGATCAAGGGAACGAAAACTTTCCACCAACCAGTTTACAAATTACTCGCGTTCAATCCGGAGAAGCCTCCAATGTAATCCCCGGCGAAATAGATATTGAGTTTAATTTTCGATTTTCCACAGAGTTCACCGTACAAGAATTACAAGAAAAAATGAAATCTATTATTGATAAACATACTAGTCAATACGAATTAAACTGGAAGATAAACGGCGAACCTTTTATTACCAATTCTAAAGAGCTAATAAAGTCGACCAGAAATGCAATAAAACAAGTTTGTAATATTGAGACATCACCGGAAACTACCGGTGGCACATCAGACGGCAGATTTATCGCAAAAATGGGAGCACAAATTGTAGAATTAGGCCCTATAAACAAAACTATTCATCAGGTCAATGAATGTGTCAAGGTGGACGACCTAGAAAAACTTTCAGATATCTATTATTTAATATTAAAAAATTTACTAGTAGAAGATAAATGATTATTTCTTGGCAACAATCCGTGGGCTTAGACTCTAATCATCTTGTAGAATTTAAGACACTATTAAACAGCGAAGATGTTTCGCATTTGGTTAACAAAAAAGTGAAAAATGACTTGCTTAACCTTTTTGAGCAAGCAAAGCGAGACAAACAAGACATAGTAATTGTGAGCGGCTATCGAAGTTTTCACAAACAATTAAATATTTGGAATGATAAATGGAAAGGCTATCGTCCCGTTTATTCCAAACAAGGGCGACCACTAAATGTCGATAAGATGTCTTCCATCGAAAAATATAAAGCTATTGCACTTTGGTCCGCTTTACCTGGTTTAAGCAGGCACCACTGGGGAACTGATTTCGACATTTTTTCAAAACAAGCTATAGAACAAGGCTACAAAATACAACTGACGCCTGAAGAGTTTTCCAAAAATGGCGTGTGTGCCGGCCTAAATGATTGGTTGAAAACAAATTTAGAAAAATTTGGTTTTTTTCGACCCTATAATAAGTTCAAGGGCGGTGTTGCTGAAGAACCTTGGCATATTTCTCATATTCAAGAGAGTCAAAAAATTTTGGAACAATTCGATTTTAACAAATTACGTCTACAACTAAAACAAAGTGATTTATGTGAAAGCGAATTTATCTCTGAGAGATTACAGGATTACAAAGAACGGTATTTTAAGAATATATGTTAGGAATTATTATATCAATTTTAATCTTTGTATTTTTAATTGGCGGTATAGTGACACTTTTAAAAAATAAAGATTTTAAAATCCCCGATAATTACGATCCATCTAAATCGGGTTATAATAATAAGGATGACGATGACACCTCTAGCTATTAGTCATCTTTCTTTAGATCGATTTCCAAAGACATCTGATAAAACACTT
The DNA here is from genome assembly GCA_049600015.1 of Kangiellaceae bacterium. GTDB lineage: Bacteria > Pseudomonadota > Gammaproteobacteria > Enterobacterales > Kangiellaceae. The sequence goes on along the minus strand of JBMYPE010000018.1, from coordinate 8,512 downwards.
AAAGCTTGGAATGCTGCGGATGAGTATCTGATAAACCATATTCAGGAAAATTTTTCCTTCGACAAGTCGACTAAAGCTCTGATCATAAATGATCAATTCGGCGCGTTAAATTGTAGTTTGTCTAATCTAAGATCAACTTGCTGGAGCGATTCTTTTTTATCAAGAAAAGCGATTCTTCAAAATTTAAAAAATAATAATTTGCCATTCAATTTGACATTCTTTGATCCACTAGCGAACTCTTTGGAGAGCAATTCCACTTTCGATCTTGTGGTATTACGTATTCCAAAACACAACAGTCTACTGGAATTCCAACTAAATTCTATTTTCAGATTTATCAATGATAAAACCATTATCCTTGCGGCTGGAATGACTAAAGAAATACATAATTCTACAATCGCAATTTTTGAGAAAGTTATTGGAACAACAACAACCTCTTTGGCAAAAAGGAAAGCTCGCTTGCTCTTTACTAAGTTTGAGAAGTCAGACATTGAAATAAATGATACCGAACGAGATCTAAAAACCTATGAAGTAAAACAGAAAAAGGTGATTAGTTATGCTTTACCTGGAGTGTTTTCTAGAGATAGTTTAGACATCGGCAGTCGGGTATTTCTTAAGCACCTACCAAATACGCTAAATAATCAAAAACTAATCGACTTAGGTTGTGGCTCAGGAATATTGGGAACAGTGGCAGCCAAGGCAAACCCAAGCTTACAAATAACTTTTTGTGATGAATCTTTTTTAGCAATTGAAAGCGCAAAGATAACTTTTGAAAAAAATATAGGAAAACATGCCTGTTTTAAATTAACTGATGTGTTAGAAGGCTTGGATGATAAATCTTATGATCACATCATATGCAATCCTCCTTTCCATCAACAAAATGTGCAAACCTTATCGATTGCCAATAAAATGTTCAAACAATCAGCAAAAAAATTGATGCCGGAAGGCGAACTGCGAGTGGTTGCCAATCGACACTTAAAGTATCGACCGATGCTAAACAGTTATTTTAAAAACGTCGATGTTATATCAAAGGATGCAAAATTTGTAGTTTGGCTAGCTACTCATCCTCGACTCTAACACCCCATAAATCGTGTGCATCTGAATGAATAATTTGAACCCATAGTTTATCACCCACTTTAACGTCAAACTCATCGGTTAAATGCACCACTCCATCAATTTCTGGCGCATCCATATAACTTCGTGCAACAGCCCCATCGGCATGAAGCTCATCCACAAGAACATAAAACTCCTGACCTATTTTTTGTTTAAGTTTTTCTTTACTAATTTCAGCTTGTACGGCCATAAACTTTTCTAGCCGAAGTTGTTTCACATCTTCACTTATCGGGTTAGGTAGTTCGTTAGCACTCGCACCTTTGACAGGTGAGTAAGCGAAACATCCAACACGATCTAATTGCGCCTTTCGCAAAAATTCTAACAACTCTTCAAACTCTTCCTCAGTTTCACCAGGAAAACCAACAATAAAAGTTGAACGTATCACAAGCTCAGGGCAAACTTCCCGCCAAGCTTTAATTCTCTCTAGCGTTTTATCGATATTTCCGGGCCTTTTCATTAGCTTTAAAATACGCGGACTAGCGTGCTGAAAAGGAATATCTAAGTAAGGTAATATTTTTCCTTCAGCCATCAATGGAATTAAATGATCAACATTGGGATATGGGTAGACGTAATGTAACCGAACCCAAACGCCCATCTCACTCAAATGAGTTGCTAATTCGAGCAATCGAGTTTTAACTGGCATACCATCCCAAAAACCAGTTCGATACTTTAAATCAACTCCATAAGCAGATGTATCTTGTGAAATAACTAGCAACTCTTTCACACCTGCATTAACTAATCGTTTCGCCTCACTTAAAACATCCCCCACTGGACGAGAATCCAAATCCCCTCGCATAGACGGAATGATGCAGAACGTGCAACGATGGTTACACCCTTCCGATATTTTCAAATAAGCAAAATGCTTAGGTGTTAGTTTGATGCCATGATCAGGAACTAGACTCACAAAAGGATCGTGTTTTGGTTTAGGCATATGCTGATGCACTTGAGTAAGCACCTCATCATAGGCATGAGGGCCTGTTACACCTAACACATTAGGGTGGATTTCTTTAATTTCATCATCTTTCGCACCAAGACATCCAGTAACTAATACTTTGCCATTTTCTGTTAAGGCTTCACCTATAGTATCCAATGATTCTTTAACCGCAGAATCAATAAATCCACAAGTATTAACGATAACAAGCCCAGCATCTTTATAAGTGGGGACAACGTCATAGCCTTCTGTTTTTAGTTGGGTGAGAATACGCTCTGAATCAACTAAATTTTTAGGGCAACCTAGAGAGACGAATCCTATTTTATTTATACCTTCGGCGGTCATCTAAACTATACTGCTTTCAATTCATTCATCATTTTTACTAAAGAACCAATCCTGTTCATAGAAATTAAAGCCGCGTAAATCGGTCCAATATAACCTAATTTCCTCAACTCTTTAAAATCTTTGTCTGATAGTTCATTAAACGACTTTTCATTAATGATATACACACCATCAATATTGAACTTTTCTTTATCGCCAATATTGACTTCCAAGACTTGTTTTTCAATTATTTTTAATTCATTCAATTTTTCAATAAAAGCATTGGTTTGAATTTGCTTTCCTAAGTGTTCAGATAAAAATTTGCCAAGGTTAACTGTAAATTCAGATTGGTTACCTTCTTCATCAAATAAAGTTCTAGTAACAACATCCGATTCTTCGTCAGTGGTTAATCTTTCGCTTTCATCGTTCATCACCAATACATGTTTCTCTTTATCATTATTGTCTGGTGCTAGAATAAACGGATATCCCAAAATGGACTCAGGCACATACTGAGCCCTCCATACATCATCACTATAAAATAGATTTTCGCCAGCTTTTAATCCTAATAAGGCAACCGCTCTGAACTTGTCACCATCACTATCTTTAACAAAGATGATGGGATATTCTTGAGCGGCTTTAGAAAACTCGTGCACGACCACAGGCACCATATGTTGTGATTTCACGTGAGCAAAGGTTTTATCTTCCTTCACCTTTATATCTTTATGAACACTACTGTTAACAGCTACAAAATTAGGCATATCATTCTCTCGGCAATTAATGCGATTAGGAAAAAAGAAAGAGAATAACAGGAAATTATGGAAATCGGAATAGTGTTAGTGACTTAGATTTAGCCTCATATCTAAGTTATTAGCCTATAAAGTGTTTTTGATCATGTTTATGGAAATGAAACTCTTATACCATCTTCAAAATAGGAACATTTAATGAGATTTATTCTTTCTGGTTTTAACCTTAAATCGCACCACTTGAGCCGCGGATAACGAGTTGTGGCTGAAAACTACTTAATAAGTGATTGTCTAATATGAACTCATTTGATCGTTCTTGAATCTTTGCGATAAGCAATTTCACCGCTTGTTTTGCAATCAATTGATTGGGTTGATGAGCAGTCGTTAATTGAGGGCTAGTTTGTCGAGAATACGGGCTATCTTCAAAGCCGACCACTGAAAGCTCTTGGGGGATTTTAATACCTTGTAAACTAGCCGCAAATAATGCCCCAGCTGCCATTTCATCGTTACTTGCAAATATCGCTGATGGCCTTTTATTTCTTGCCAGCAATTTATTAGCCCCTTGTACTCCTGAGTCAAAAGAGTATTCTCCATCAATAACTAATCTTTTTTTCGCTTTAATTCCGTAATCGTTCAATGCTGCATAATAACCGTTAAGTCGTTCAACTGATGACTGATGCTCAAACCCACCGCATATGAATCCAATGTCAATATGCCCGAGTTCAATTAAGTGTTCAGTAATAGAATAAGCTGCTCGGTGATCGTCGATATAAATTGATGATTTATCTTTTTTCTTAGGTTTACTTCCCGACATTATTTTCACGTAAGGTAAACCTAGGTTATCCAGCATTTTGGAAATATCGGCCATTTCTGAAAATGGTGGTGTTAATACCACACCGGCAATCCTTGAATGATCGACAAGTCTGGTAAACTCAGATTTTAAGTCAACTTCGTTGTGGTTACATGGATGAATCAAGAGTTCAAAATTATCTTCTTGGCAACCCGCAAGTATCCCATTTTGCATATCTATCACGTAATAAGCGTTCGGGTTATTGTAAACATAAGCCACGGTATAGGAGCGGTGACCAGCTAAGCTTCTTGCAGAATTGTTAGGTCTATAATTGAGTGTTTTTACAGATGCTTGAACTTTATCAAAGGTCGACTTTCGAACAGCTGGTTCGTTATTGATCACTCGAGAAACTGTTTTAATTGAAACACCAGCATGCTTTGCTACGTCGTTAATGGTGGCTTTCATCGAAACACAAATCCTTAATATTCATCAATCGCGCAATAGCTACTTGCAAGTCATTTTTAATCTTACTTACTATATCATTTAAACCTTGGGCAAGCCATATTCATGAATTTTATTAATTAGCTCACGATGATTAGGTAATTCTCTAAGCGCTAATTCGGTTGCTCTTTCTACCTCAGAAAATATTCTTTTAGCTTTAGCCACTTCTCCAAATGTTGAACCATGTTGAGAAAAATCAATATCTTTGTCCATCCCATAAAGAATATATTGATAGCTTTCCATTGCAAATGGTTCAAAACTATTCGGGAAATCATATTTGCTAATAGGTTGAGTTTTCCAATGAGTTAATCTCGTTTGCAGCGAATCAGGAACTGTCTCAAGTTTTCGGTTATCTAACCAAAAATCATTATCATCTCTACGCGACAAAAAATAATGCATTTTTATGAAATCGACCGTTTTAGCCCAACGATAATTAAACGACTCGTTAAATGTGCTTTCTACCTGTTGCAATGCATCTCGATGTCGGGGAAATAAATCCGCTAACATATTAGACCCGGCTTCCATTAAAAAGATTGCCGATGCTTCTAATGGCTCAACAAATGCCGCTGACATACCAAGAGCTAAACAGTTTTTGTGAAAAGATTTTTCTCGTTGCCCAACATTCACTTTTACTTGCTTGGCTGTGAGTTGTTCAGATTTAGATCCAATGTATTTTCGAAGAACTTGTTCTGCTCGATCAGCATCACAGTAAGCATCAGAATAAACATAACCAACACCTCTTCGATTGGTTAACCCAATATCCCATGTCCAACCACACTCTTGCGCAGTTGAAACTGTACATGGGACTATAGGGGAGTTTTCATTCTCATAGGGAACTTGCATAAAAATAGCTTGGTTCGTTAATATTGTATCGGTAAATGGCTTATATTTGATCCCTAATGCCTCGCCAATCAAAAGCGCTTTTGCTCCAGTACAATCTACAAAAAAATCACCTTTAATTATTCCTTCACGATCGGTAGTGATTGATTCTATAAAACCTTCTTCGTCTAGCTTTACATAACTAACGTTGGCTAATTTATGTGTAACTCCTAAATTTTTGACCGCTAAGCGGCTTAACATCTGTCCAAATTTACCTGCATTTAAACTATAGGCATAACCAACAATTCCATCATATTGAGGTGTAGTGATTTTTTTAGGGGCGAGTCCATATTCACTCACTTGCTGCTGCATAGAGACCGAGTTTGGATAACTTTTTTGTTCTCCCGCGTATCCAAGATTCCAATAAGGAGCAAGATTAAATTCAGCCGGATCAACGTAAGAAGTAAATAAATTATAATAGTATTCTGTCGAACCATTTTTAGGAGACTGTCTCCAATTAACAAATTTTGTTCCGTGTTTAAATGTTGCATCACATTCTTTCAAAAAGTCCGCTTCATCAATACCTAAACGATGCAAAGTTTTTCTCATTGTCGGCCAAGTACCTTCGCCCACGCCAATTGTAGAAATGTCAGGTGACTCAACAAGTGTAATATTAAAAGAGCTTTCTGATTTAGCATTAAGTTGTTTTGCTAAATTGCACGCTGTTAACCAGCCTGCAGTGCCACCACCCACAATAACGATATCTTTTATTATTTTTGACATATGCGATTCTCGATTTAGATTTTTTGAAAGCCATATTTATAGACGTTTTCGACTAAATCTCGTTGTTTAGGTAATTCTTTTGAAAGGATATCGGTTAATCTGGCGATATCGTCAAACATCCTTTTTGCTCGTTTATGATCGGCAAAAGTAGAAATATTATGTCCTATATCTGATTTAAAATTCATGCCGTACAATACGTAAAGATAACTATCTAAAACGAATGGTTCATAGGCGTAATCAAAATCATATTTGCCAGGGGGATGGGTTTTCCAATGTTCAAGTCGTTCCTTTAAGCTGTCCGGAATCGACTGCGGATCGCAATTATCAATCCAATATTGACTGTCCCTTCGATCAGATATGCAATAATGTAACTTCACGAAATCTAGTGTTTTTTCCCACCTTAGTTTAAATGTTTTATTGTATTTCTTTTCAACCCACTGCATCGCATCTCTCGTTCTTGGAAACTGTTCCGCGAGCATATTAGCACCCGCGTCAATTAAAAATATTGCTGATGCCTCCAAGGGTTCAATAAAAGCTGCGGACATCCCAATTGCCACACAATTCATTTTAAAAAATTGTTCTCTATACCCAATGTTCAACTTGATTTTTCTCAGGTCTAAATTTTTATTTGGTTGTCCAATATAATCAAGCAAAGTTTGTTCAGCTTTTTCGTCTGTTGTATGGCCACTCGAATAAACATATCCTGTGCCGCGCCGATGATGCAAACCAATATCCCAAGTCCATCCTGAATCAAATGCAGTTGCGATGGTGTGAGTGGCAATAGGTGAATCTTTTTCTTCATATGGTACCTGAGCTGCTAAAGCCGTATCATTGAATATGACATCGGCTATTCCGTTCCATTTCACCTTTAAAGCCTCTCCCATTAATATTGATCGACTTCCAGAGCAATCCACAAAAAAATCAGCTTCAATAGTAGCAATAGTTTCTACATCAGTAGAGACAGACGAAATAAACCCATCATTGTCTAGTTTTGCATCATTAACGTTAGCAACTAAGTGCTCAACACCTAATTGTTCTACACAATGTTTGGTCAGAAACGTGGCAAATTTATTCGCGTTTAAATGATATGAATAATTTTGAATTGCCTCATAAGCGGGCGTTGTTATTTTTTTTGGAGCTAAGCCTTTATGACATATATTAGCTTGACTAGAAACCGCTAGATCATACGGTAAGTCTTTTGCGTCACCTAAAAGCCAATATGGAGAAAGATTAAAATCATGAGCCGCGTGAAACACAGCACTTAACGGGTGGTGATAACGATGCACATTACCGCTTTTAGTAGTCATCCAATTAATAAACTCTGTTCCTTGTTTGAATGTAGCATCACATTCGCGCATGAACTCACTCTCATCGATATCTAACTTTTGAAGAGTCGCTCTTAAACTTGGCCATGTGCCTTCACCCACACCCATGATAGGAATATTTGGAGATTCAACAAGAGTGACTTTAACAGAATTTTTAGCTTTACAATTTAATTGTTTGGCGAGAATACCGGCAGTTAACCAACCAGCGGTTCCACCGCCAACAATTAGTACTCGGTTAACTAGTTTTGACATTTTATTCCTCTATCAATAATAGTTCTTTATGTTTATTAATGATTTATATCCTAATTATTAGACATTTTAATTAAGCTGGCAATTCTTGTCATAGAAAAGAAATGTGAATAAATAGCTGATAGGAAACCATTTTTTCTTAGGTGTAGAAGTCTATCATCTGTGAGGTTATTGAACTCCTCTTCACCAATAATATATAACCCATTAATAGTTTGTTTTTCGTTATCTTTAGTGGATATTTCCAATGACTGAGGAATTATCAAATCGTAGTCCAAAAGTGTTTTTATAAAAGATTGAGTTTGAATTTGCTTATTTAAATGACTACTTAAAAAATTCCCCACATTATTTATAAATGTTGTAGGCGTACCATCTTCATTAAAAAGCTTAATTCCTTCTGTTTGATTTATCCGTTCACAATCTTCATCCATGACTAGTACTTTTTGTTCTTGCGAGTTTTTACTATTGGTTAAAACAAATGGGTAGCCTAAAATAGACTCTGGCTTGTAGTTTGCTTTCCATCCTTTTGAATCGAAAAATAAATTTTCTCCTGGTTTTAACCCCAACATCGCAGCGGAGCGAAACTGACCTGTTTCGTTATCTTTGACAAAAACTATTGGATAATCATGGGACGCTATTGAAAATTCTTGCAGGACCAAGGAAGTTACGTGCTGTTTTTTTAAATGAGAAAAAGTTTTATCTTCTTTAATTTTAATGGCTTTATGAATAACTTTATCAACTGCAACAAATTTTGGCATTATTGTCTCTTAATTAAAAATTAGATTATTGTACATACTAGAGAATAACAGAATTAAAATACAAGAGACATATCGCTACTAAATTCTATGCTCATTGAAATTCGTAATTAGTTCAAAAGAACTGCCGAGGTCAGCAGACCTCGGCTTTAGAATTAAAATTTAAATGCAGCTTTCAAATAATAACG
>JBMYPE010000017.1:0-15073 GCA_049600015.1 Kangiellaceae bacterium | reverse complement strand
AAAAAAACCTTCATTCGATTAACTCAAAGTGAAGGTTTTATCAATAAATTGGGGTGTGGCTCTTTATTGATTAGCTTTCTGATTGCGCTTGTGACACTTGGTTTTCAACATTTGCAGCATTAACGCCACTTAAACTAGAAAAAATCATACCAAGACCTAACAGGGCAGCCAGTACTACAAGTATATCTGGTTTGCGTTTCATTTGGGTTCTCCAATTATTTCTTCTATTGGTTTATAAAATACTCATCCAATAAAGAAATCTTTTTATTTTTAGGTGGAGTCCATTGCTCTAAATCTGTCTTTCCGTGCTCTGCCATTTGTCATCGGCTTGCTTTTTCAAGTCAGTCAATTTTGTAACAGAGCCGACAAACTTACTCCTATTCTAGTGTAGGATCAACCACTTATGACAAAATTTTGACATTTAACAGGATGAGTGTCGCAATTTAAACTTATTTAATATTGTTACATAAGTTTTCCACAGCTTTGTTCACAATCTGTGTGAGCAGTTTAAATTTAAACTAAATTAGTCTGAGTAAATTTTTTCGACTTTTATCATTTCAATAATTCATTATAATAGCGCCCTACCAGCCTATTTCCATTCTCTAAGCTTCAAAATTTAGACTAACCTAAGATGACATTTTATGACGACTCAAGACGACTTAAAAATTGAAGCGGCTAAAGCGGCTTTAAAATACATTCAAGATGATGAAGTTATTGGTATCGGAACTGGATCAACAGTTAATTGTTTTATCAATTTGTTAGAAAATGAAAAACATAGAATAAAAGCTGCAGTATCTAGTTCCGTTGCGTCCACAAAACGTCTTGAAGCAATTGGAATAGAAGTGATTGATCTAAATGATGCGCAGGATATTCCCGTTTATGTTGATGGCGCTGACGAATCAAATCACTCATTGGAGTTGATAAAAGGCGGAGGCGGAGCTTTAAGTAGAGAAAAAATCATTGCTGCTGTAGCGAATAAATTTGTATGCATTGCCGATGAATCTAAGTACGTTGAAACTTTAGGATCTTTCCCTTTACCGATTGAAGTTTTGCCCATGGCCAGAAGCTATGTTGCGAGAGAAATAGTTAAATTAGGCGGCGATCCTGTTTATCGCCATGGCTTTGTCACTGATAATGGCAATGTGATCCTCGATATACACAATATGGAAATTGCTCAAGCTAAGGCATTTGAAAATCAAATTAATCAACTCACTGGTGTTGTGACCAATGGATTATTTGCCAATAGACCAGCTGATCATTTGATTTTGGCGACAAAGGATGGAATTAAAGAGTATTAGGAATTTTTTCTAATTCATCAATCTTTGACTTTCCATCTTAATGTTTCTCCGGCAAAGAATGGTGTGATAGGGTTTCCATTGGGTAAAGTAATTGATCTCGGCACGGTCCAATCTTCTTTGATTAGAGTGACAGTGCTTTCGTTTCTTTTTAAGCCATAAAAATCAGCACCATAAAAACTAGCAAATCCTTCCAATTTATCTAGCGCATCTAAATCTTCAAAAATTTGAGCATACAACTCTAATGCACTCCACGCGCTATAGCAGCCTGCACAACCACAGCTTGACTCTTTTTTGTGTTGCTCATGAGGGGCAGAGTCAGTTCCTAAAAAGAACTTGTTTGAGCCACTTGCGACAACTTCTTGTAAAGCGAATTGATGGGTGTTCCTTTTTAGAACTGGCAAACAATAATTATGGGGTCTGATCCCACCAACTAATAAGTCATTTCTATTGAGTAAAAGGTGTTGAGGCGTAATTGTTGCAGCGATATTCAAACCTCCTGCTTTAACAAAATCAACTGCATCCTTGGTAGTGATATGTTCTAAAACTACTTTAAGATCCGGAAAACTTTGCACTATTTTGCTTAAAACCGTTTCTATGAATCGTGATTCTCTATCAAATATATCAACGTCTTGATCGGTGACTTCGCCATGAATAAGTAATATTAATCCTTCATCACTCATAGTTTGTAACACTGGATATAAAGACTCTATTTGTTTTACTGCAGAGTCTGAATTAGTTGTCGCACCCGCAGGATAATATTTAACAGCTTTTATATTTGCCGCTTTGGCATCTAATATTGTTTTTGAAGTTGTCGCATTAGTAAGATACAAAGTCATTAAAGGGTCAAAATCCGCACTATCTGGCACAGCTTGTAAAATTCGACACTTATACTCTTGTGCCATTTCAGCATTGGTGATTGGTGGTGTTAAATTAGGCATTACAATCGCCCTTTTGAAGCACCTAGCGGTAGCTGCAACTGTTTCAATTAAAAAACTATCGTCTCTAAAGTGTAAATGCCAATCATCTGGAGATTGTATTGTGATTGATTGCATGTGTTGTCCTTCTTATATAGTAAACGAATAATTCAAATTAAATTAGTCAATCATTTATGAGCAGTTTTGAGGATGGCTCACACGACCTATTTGCAAGCTTGAGCAATTATCGTCATATATTGAACAATAACAAATCAATACGCCTATTTTATCTGTTTCTACTTGTAGTTGCTTGCTCAAGTTGGAGTTAGTAGGTGCTGAAATTGTTAAAACCCTTCGGTTGTTACCAGCCGGTATAAACTCTCCAGAATTGACTTCATAAGACTGTTCCATAAAAAAGTTTTTAGCGACTAATTTTTCTCTTATCACTTCCCACAATAGGACGTCTTTGTTTGGATAAACCAACTGATTATCGTACCAAGCATATACTTTTTTAATGACAACCGGCCCTAATCCCGAGCTATATAGATTTAAACTATAAGTTTTTTTAAGTTCGTTAGTGTCAATACTTGGATAACTATCCAGCTTAGGAAAAACGGACAACCGATTGTGTTTTCGATTCTCCAAGCCTTCCCAAGACGCCAATAAAATTGCTGAGATAGCCAAGATAGAAGCACCATGATTTTTTAATTTTTTATACAGCGCAATCAATTTGTTTTTCATTCGAATCGCTCTTTTAATATATTCGCCGGTTTGCTTATTCAATATTCTGAATTTGCTCTCTCATTTGTTCAATCAACACTTTTAACTCAACCGATGCTGCCGTCGTTTTTGTATTGATAGACTTTGATCCCAAAGTATTTGCTTCGCGATTAAGTTCTTGCATTAAAAAATCTAAACGGCGACCAATTGAGCCGCCTTTATTGATTAGTCTGCTTACTTCTTTAATGTGAGTATCAAGTCGATCTAGCTCCTCATCTACATCAATTTTTTGCGCTATCATCACCATTTCTTGTTCTATTCTTTGTTCTTCAAATTCTAATTTCACATCTTCAAAACGGCTCAATATTTTGTCTTTTTGCCATTGAACAATGGCCGGCATTTCTTCTCTCACCAAAGCTACTTGATTTGTCATGCCATGCAATCTTTGATTGATGATTTCACCCAAACTATCACCTTCACGCTCTCTCATGTTAATTAACTGCTCTATCGCGTCATTTAATCCAGCTAATAATTCAGATTCCATTTGTTCGCTATCTACCTGCGCACTTTTAACGATACCTGGCCAATATAGCAACCGAGTTAAATCCATCGATTGCTCAACATTTGAAAGTTGTTGCAAATCTTGATGTGCTTTTAATAACGAAGATGCCAGTTCGTTATTGACACTTAAAGAGCCTGTGGCCGCAGTTGATGTGTCAATTTTTAAATTGCAATCGATCTTTCCACGTTGCAGTTTCTTTCTTAAAACATCTCTAATTTTAAACTCCAAATATCTAAACGCTTCTGGAAGTCTAAAATTTGTTTCAAGATAACGACTATTAACGGAACGTAATTCCCAAGTTGCAGATCCCCAGCTTTTCTCAACACCCTGTCTAGCAAACGCTGTCATGCTTTTTATTTTGCTGATCGATTGATTCATTAGTTTACCTTTTAGTGTTTATGACTGAAGTGTAAGATTTTTGTTAATAACAATATTAGGAAATTGTATCCTGATCGTTAGCTGTTTTCGATACACGAGCAAAAATAAATAATACAAAGATTGGCGATCATAGGTATATTAGTTAAAATCATCCTCTAATTTGAAAAAGAGATAAAGCTATGCGCCCTAGCGGAAGAACAAGCAATCAACTACGCCCAATCCAAATTACACGCAACTTCACTAACCATGCTGAAGGTTCTATTTTAATAGAAATGGGAGAAACTAGAGTACTTTGTACCGCATCAATTGAAGAAGGTGTTCCCCGCTTTTTGAAAGGAAAAAAGCAAGGTTGGTTAACCGCTGAATATGGAATGTTGCCACGCGCCACTCATACACGCAATAATCGCGAAGCCGCAAGAGGCAAGCAAAGCGGCAGAACTCAAGAAATTCAGCGTTTAATCGGTCGCTCACTAAGAGCCGCGATTGATTTGAATTTACTAGGCGAGTTCACTATCCATATCGACTGTGACGTATTACAAGCTGATGGAGGAACAAGGACGGCGTCTATATCAGGTGGGTGTATTGCCCTGGTTGACGCGATTAACCACATGTTGCGTAAAAAGAAACTTAAAACTAATCCGATTAAACATATGATAGGTGCTGTATCTGTAGGGATATACAAAGGTACGCCTGTTCTAGATTTAGATTATCCAGAAGATTCTGTAGCAGAAACGGATATGAATATTGTCATGAATGAAGAAAACGGCTTTATTGAAATTCAAGGAACTGCTGAAGGGGCAACATTTACTCAAGCTGAGTTAATGGAAATGATGGATTTAGGAAAACAAGGAATAAAAGAGATTATAGCAGCTCAAAAATCAGCGCTTGCTTAATAAGTCTGGGTTAATTTCCTGCGATTAATTGAGGTGCAGATTTTATTGCTTAGGAAATTTAGCATCTCGATAGCGTTTACTAGCGATAATACCTTTGTAAAATTCAGCAAGCTTTTTAGCTTCAATTAATTCTTCTTCATTTAATTCTATTTCGAGAGTCTCTACCGCCTGACTAGACACTAGATTAACATGTTTAGCGACTGGGCTTTGATTGTTGGACGCCAATTTAAACCAAGCGTAAGATTGAATATAATTGCTTTTCACGCCAGTTCCGCGATGAAACATCAGTGCTAAGTTATATTGTGCTGATGCGTTCCCACGAATTCCGGATTGAAAATAAAAATCGGCGGACATTAAATAGTTTTGCCGAAAGCTACTACCTTTTGGAGGCGCATAGTAATAGTTACCTAAAGCAAATAATGCTTCCGGATCACCTATTTCTGCTTTATGTTTTAATTTTGCCCATTCGGTTACATAAATACTCTTATGAGCACCGGACTCACTTAGCTTTCCCGCTTGTAGATTCAAACAAATCAACGTTGATGCGGCTAGTACTAAATGCTTGGGAAAATTTTTAAAAAAACCAAACAACTCTAACCCTCAAAACTAGCTTTTTTAAGCTTTTTGCATGTAATAATTATATTTTCTACTAAAAAATGAGACCTAGTGCCCATTTTACAGCCAATGCTTTACGTAGTATACGCAAGTTACACCCTTAAAAATAGGGTACTTCTAGTCAGCAAAAATGTGTAATAATTACATGTTAATATTTTACGCCAGACTAGGGTGTTGCCATTTTTACAACAAAACAAATAAAAAGGGAGGTTTTATGATCGATCTTAACTCTTTTGATCTATTTAATTACCTAGAACCGAAAGAAATTGAAGATGTATTATCACACGTCCATCATCGTAACTTTCGCAAAAAAACTCAAATAGTTACAGAAGGTGATGACTCTCATAGTTTGTATTTTTTATTGGAAGGTAAAGTTAAAGTTTACTTAAACGATAAGAGCGGAAAAGAAATTATCATCAACACTCATGTGCCAGGTGATTTTTTTGGCGAATTAGGGCTAGTCAAGTCGATTCCAAGAACCGCTTCAGTGATGACACTAGAAGAATGTAAAATAGGTGTCATGCAAGAGTTTGATTTCAAACACTGCATTTCAAACTACCCTGCATTTTCAATCGCATTGATCGAAAACTTATCAACTCGCCTAATTGAAGCTACTGAAACCATCAGAAAACTTGGATTGATGGACGTTTATCAACGGATCGCAGTCACCTTTTTAACGCTTTCAGAGGAGAGAGACGGAGTCAGAGTTATCCCGGAAAAGTTAACTCAGCAAAACATCGCCAGTCGAGTCGGAGCATCACGGGAAATGGTTGCCCGCATATTAAAAGACTTGAGAACTGGCGGCTATATTACTCAAGAACCGACAGGAATTACTATTAATCGTGCATTACCTCATTCTTGGTAGAATTGGGAATATCCGCGTAATTAATTGATAAAATAGTTTCAATCTTTGAGAATCAGCCCTCGGAATTTCTTTAACCTTGGAAACCAAGGTTGTTTGACATGGCGATAAAGTATTTATTAGCATATTTTATAGCTCCTCTGGATACGGCAAAAACTAATGCGAAATCCTAAAACGCGTAACAAACACAACCAATCTAGAACCACAAAGAACAGAAGTGCAAGTCAGTTGCGAATAATTGGCGGCCAATACAGGGGCCGGAAACTCTCCTTTGAATCAGCGCAAGGATTACGACCCACATTAGATCAAGTTAGAGAAACCTTGTTCAATTGGTTAATGAATCGTGTCCCCAACGCAAGATGTCTCGACTTGTTTGCTGGCAGTGGCGCCATAGGTTTTGAAGCTTTATCGCGAGGAGCCGCTGAAGTTACCTTTGTTGATAACAATTTGAACTCGATAAACAATATTAACAAAAATATTCAGTTGCTCAATAATTCAAAAGCTCAATGTGCTCATCAATCTTCTAATTTATTCATTGAATCCTGTCACCAACAATTTGACTTAGTATTTCTGGACCCACCTTATGAGCTCAATTTTATACCAACCACGCTTGTGAATATTCAGCCGATTCTTGCCAAAGATGCATTGGTTTACATAGAAATGGAAGCTGATTTATCTCTCGATTTTTTAAATGACCGATGGGAAGTAATAAAAATGAAGTCATCAAGTCGTCTCTCTTATGGATTAATTCGAGAGAAACTATAATAATCACATTTTTTATAGACTGTTATCGCCTAATTTCTGAACTTCTAATTACTTATCTATATATTCGCCCAGTTTGCAAAATGCTTCTTGCTTTTAGAGAGTTCGTTATTATTCAATAAGTTATTAGAATATCTTCTCGATCACAGCTAATTAGTTGGATAACCATCAAATCTCTTTTGGAGATATTAGACTCATTTGATGTTTATTTTTCACTTCCAATCTTATCGCTTTATTTGATAAGCTCGACCATTAACTAATAATAATTCTTTCTATGTGGAGAGTTGACCGTGTTAGTTATCGGTTAATATGCTACTAAAGTTAGATTCGAGTTCTTGAGTGTAAAGGAGTTATCTCAAGTTGTAGAACTTTTTGTAAATGGGGAGTTTGCTATGTCAAAATCAATAGGATCAAATTCTGTGGGGTCAGAATCAGTAGGTTTAAAACCATCAGAATCAAAAACAGTAACACTAACAACCAATAATAAATCACACAATAGATTAACTAGCTTGCCAGAGTTTGACTTTGATGAGTGGATGCAACTTTATAAAAATGATCCAGAAGCATTTGAAGAAAAACGAATTGAATGGTTAACCACTTGTGTTGTAGACGCTCCTCAAAAATATCAAAAGCGTTTAAACGGATTAATGTTTCATATAAACGCAATTCGAAGACTAGAGAAAAATCCCATGCAAACTTGTCTTAAAGTATCCTCTATGATGATGGATTCTTTAAATGATATGCGTGTATTTTTAAGAGAATTACAAGCGACAATCCAAGGGGAAAAGAGCACTTTAAAAACTGAAGAATGTGCCACAGTATTGCAGTTTAGTCGTTCTTCCTAACACCGCACTAAAGAATTTTTACTTCAAATAAACATCGAAACGAAAATTTTTAGAGGTAATTTCATGAGAGGGTGATAACTCACCAAGTTGAGGCGCAGTTTTGGGTCGTTTTACAACAACTCTGTTTACACTTGAGTCCAAAGCATTTTGTAAAAGTTGATCTGCGTCCAGATCTTCCCCAGCTAAGCGTTTAAATAGGCGCATTTCTTTTTTAACTAATGCCGATTTTTTTCTCGATGGAAACATAGGATCCAAATAAATGACATCAATATTTTTTAAATTAGAAAATGAACTAATGCTATTGATATTTTCTAAAGACAAGGCTTTCTTTATTTCTGGTTGTACATGATTCAGTCTTGCTAAAGCATTTTCTAGGAGTAAAAATATCGCGTGACAACGCTCTTGCATTACAACCTGACAACCTAGCTTTGACATAATTAAAGCATCTCTTCCCATTCCAGCCGTTGCATCTAAAACATTAGGTCTAAAATTCGATTTACAGCCAATTGCTCTGGCAATAAGTTCATTAGTTTTATTCACATTTTTGGCTCGATAACCTAAACTTCCTTCATTTAAATCAAAATAAATATTTGAAACTTGGCCATCCAGCATTAAATGTAAGATTAGTTTATTATCCTTAAATTCGAATATGCCAGTTTGACTAGAAATACTATCCAATGAACGAACAACTTCAAAATTATGCTTTTTAGAATAAGCAGATAGCCAACCTGAACTCAATTCGATTGAAGGTGTAGAGTGATTAATTAATAATTTAAATTGAGTAATCAATTTTATAATTCAGGGCGCTATGAATGTTACACGGATATACCTGAGTGCCGTAATAGTGCATCCACTTTAGGTTTTCGATCTCTAAACTTCTCAAATAGTTCCATAGGCTCTGCCGATCCACCTTTTTCTAAAATTTCGGACAGAAATTTTTGACCTGCGTCTTGATTCATGACGCCCATTTCTTCAAACAAAGAAAAAGCATCGGCTGATAAAACTTCAGCCCACTTATAACTGTAATAACCCGCAGAATAACCACCCGCAAAAATATGAGAAAAACCATTTTGAAAGCGATTAAAATTAGGTGGCGTTGAAACTGCGATTTCTTTTCTGGTTTCATCTAACACATCTTGAATTTGCTGAACCGATAATGCGCCGCTATTATGAATTTTCATGTCAAAGATAGAAAACTCTAACTGTCTAATCATCATCATTGCTGATTGAAAATTTTTCGCTTTAATCAATTTGTTTAAGAGCTCACTGGGTAGCGGCTCGCCGGTTTCATAATGACCGCTTATTTTTTTGATCACTTCACTTTGATAACAAAAATTTTCCATAAACTGGCTGGGTAACTCCACCGCATCCCAAGGGACGTTTGAAATTCCCGATGCAGACAATTCATTTACTTTAGTTAGCATGTGATGAATGCCATGCCCAAATTCGTGAAACAGAGTGACTACTTCGTCATGGGTAATTAATGCCGGTTTGTCTTCCGATGCTGGCGTAAAATTACAGGTTAAAAAAGCAATAGGAATTTGTGTAGACTGCTGATCAATTAATTGAAAGCGCCCTTGATAATCATCCATCCAAGCACCGCCTCTTTTGTGAGCTCTTGCATAAGGATCTAGGTAAAACTCTGCGATGAGAATTTTTTCTTCGGGCGAGTTTTGACTCGCCGCATTTCGAAAGATTTGATAATGTTTAACATCTTTATGCCACACGTTCGTTTCAATTTTTTCATTAATCTCAACATTAAAATGATGTTTGGTTAATTCAAATAGACCCGTCATCACTTTGTCGATAGGAAAATAAGGTCTCAGTAGAGATTGAGAAATTTGATACTCTTTCTGCATCAATTTTTCACTGTAATAAGCTGAATCCCATGCTTTAAAATATGAAACACCACTTTTGTCAGCAAACGATTTCAATTCTTCATATTCTTGCTTTGCCTGTTCTTGACTTGCTTTGGCTAAATCATATAAAAAATTCAATACTTCGTCGGGATCTTTCGCCATTTTGCTTTCTAACGACAGCTCTGCATAATTATTAAAGCCTAACAGCTTTGCTTTCTTATTTTTAAGTGATAATAATTCTTGCATTACTAAGCTATTGTCAATATTTGAATCTTGAGAAAATTCAGATGCTCTTGTTACATAGGCGCGATATACTTCTTCACGCAATAAGCGGTCATCAGCATAGGTCATGATCGCAATATAGCTAGGAATTTCTAAGGTAACCAAATACCCTTCTTTATTTTTTGCTTTAGCCATCCCTTTTAGCATTTCTAACTCTGTTTCTGGCAGCCCAACTAGCGAATCGGCGTTTTCAAAGTGCTTGCTCCAGCTCATAGTTGCATCCATAAGATTTTGCTCAAATTGGGATGATAACTCCGCTAAACGCGATTGAATTTTTGCGTACTCTTTTTGATCTTGCTCATTTAAGTGCAGTCCGGAAAGTTTAAACCCTATCAATGAATCTTTTAATATATGTTTTTTGGTGGGCGTTAAACATAGTTTTTCACTCGACTTATAAAGCGCTTCAGTTAATTGAAATAGCTCTTTGTCCTGCCCCATCTCAGTAGAATAATCAGTCAATAAAGCCAACGCATTATCATAAGCAACTCGCATTTCATCACTATTACACACGCTGTTTAAATGAGAGACGGGTGACCATACCTTGCCTAGCTTGTCCTCTAACACTTCTAGAGGATACATAAAATCGTCCCAACCAAAAGATCCTAAACTGTCTAGTTTATGCATTAAATGATCTTTTAATTGCCGCACAGATTTTTTGTTTGTAACAATCACTTGTTGTATTGCCTCTACAACATGCTCATGCTGTACATCAGAGACTTGTTCAATAGGATTAATTAATAATAAGGGATTGGTTATAGACATACTAAAATTGCTAAAAGAGTGGATAACGCGCAAAATATCAGCATATTGAATGACAAGCAAGCTACACTCTTCATTTAGGTAATTGATTATATTTCTACATTCAAGAATCTAATCTTTCAAAAGATTAAAAACAAAAGGCGATATTAAAATGACGGACTCTAAATCACACAACTATGAATATGACTATGTTGCAATTGGCGGCGGTAGTGGCGGAATTGCTTCGGTCAACAGGGCCGCTATGTACGGACAAAAATGTGCGATTATTGAAGCAAAGGAGCTTGGTGGTACTTGTGTTAATGTAGGTTGCGTCCCTAAGAAGGTGATGTGGTTTGCAGGTCAAGTCGCCGACACTTTTAAATATGCACCAGATTATGGTTTTGATACCGACGTAAAATCACACTCTTGGGAAACTCTCATCAACAATAGAGAAGCCTACATAAAACGAATTCATGCATCGTATGACAATGTATTAGGTAAAAACAATGTCGATGTCATTAAAGGCTGGGGCGAAATTCAAGACCAACACACTATCAAAGTCGGCGATAGACTGGTCACCACAAATAAAATCTTAATCGCTACAGGCGGCCAACCAAGCGTCCCAGAAATTCCAGGAAGAGAGCACATATTGGATTCGGATGGTTTTTTTGCACTAAAAAGCCAACCTAAAAAAGTCGTGATCGTTGGCGCTGGCTACATCGCTGTGGAATTAGCAGGTTTACTTAATGCACTTGGTAGCGAAACTCATCTTGTGGTTAGAAAAGATGATCCGTTAAGAGAATTTGATCCAATGTTGAGAGAAACTCTGGTAGAACAAATGCAAGTTGAAGGCATCACTATCCACAGAAAAACGCAAATAAGCCAAATTGAGAAAAATCAAGATGAGCAATTTGAAATCACCACTGACTCCAATGCCGATATCCCAAATGTGGATGCGGTTATTTATGCAATAGGACGCTCACCGATTACTAACGGAATTGGTATTGAAAATACAAATATAGAACTGAATGCGAGAGGTTATATTGTTACTGATGAATACCAAAATACCAGCGTTGATAATATTTTTGCAGTGGGAGATAACACAGGACGAGCACAACTCACGCCTGTTGCTGTAGCCGCTGGCCGTCGGTTATCAGAGAGATTATTTAATGGTAAAACTAACGAAAAATTAGACTACTCATTAATACCAACAGTTGTATTTTCTCATCCAGCGATTGGTACGCTTGGTTTAACTGAACCAGAGGCACGAGAAAAATATGGTAATTCAGTAAAGGTTTACACTTCGGGTTTTACCGCCATGTATACCGCCATTACATCACACCGACAGCCCACACAAATGAAACTAATTTGTGAGGGGGAAAACGAACGAGTGATTGGCATTCATATTATTGGTTTAGGTGCAGACGAAATGCTTCAAGGCTTTGCTGTTGCGGTAAAAATGG
Source organism: Kangiellaceae bacterium (assembly GCA_049600015.1). Classification (GTDB taxonomy): domain Bacteria; phylum Pseudomonadota; class Gammaproteobacteria; order Enterobacterales; family Kangiellaceae. The sequence continues at coordinate 2,882 of JBMYPE010000017.1, read as the reverse complement.
GCGCAACTAAAGCTGATTTTGATAATACGGTCGCTATTCATCCGACATCAGCAGAAGAATTGGTAACTATGCGTTAGTATTTTTTCGGAGACCCCTAAAATCAATTTTTCAATTCAACAACTGAGCGATGTTTTTTAGCATCGCTTTTGCTTGTTGGATATAACCACCAGCAAACATATTAGCGTGATTGAGAATATGGTAAAGATTATAAATTTCTTTTCTTGTCGAATATCCTGATTGAATAGAGTGCGTTTTTTGATATTGCTTGAAAAACTCTCCGCCTGGAGTACCAAAGAGTTCTAACATAGCTAAATCGACCTCATAATCGGCGTAGTAACAAGCAGGATCATAAATAACTGGATATCCATCAGTTGTATAACCAACATTCCCTTGCCATAAGTCACCATGAACTAAAGATGGTTTAGGTTGATGGTAATTGAGAAACTCCAAGATCTTCTCGAAAAATTTCTGTTGTTCTAGTTTTGTCAATAAAACTACATCCAAAGCTTTTAATTGGGGCTTTAAACGATTATCTACGAAAAACTCTCCCCAATTATTAGACCAGTTATTTTCTTGCACACTTGAACCTATAAAATTATTAGACTCAAAGCCAAAGCTAGTTTGAGTGTGTGCGTGTAATTGCCCTAGCGCCTTTGCAAATTTAGAAGCATCGCCAATAGATGTCATTTCAATAAATTCCAAAATCAAATAAGACTTATCCTGAAAAACTCCTATTGATATCACTTTGGGAATTCTAAAGGAACTTTCGTGGGCTAGAGCTTTAAGTCCTACACTCTCTGCATTAAATCTATCTTTAAAGTTTGCACTGTTAATTTTAACAAAATACCGTCTCTTCTCATCCGTTAAACGATAAGCCTGACTTATGTCACCACCAGAAACGGCTTGACGACTCACCGTTGAGTATAAATATCCTTCAGTTTTACTAATCGCATCATCGATAACTTTCCATATACTCATATTGTATCTATGCCAGTTAATTAAAAATCAATTTAATGCAAACTATTTTACATGATCCTGCGACTTAAAGATTATTGAACACAATGAATCGAAAATAAAGGGATTCAATTATGAATACTAAACATCTTAAAAGCCCACTCGTCGCTATGCTCGCTAGCTTAATAATGTGTATTATCCTAGCTAATAGTAAAAATATTCACGCAGATGGTCTTAAAAATACCAGCGTTAGCCACTATTCCAATGACAATCATATAATCACCATAAGAGGCAATACTGGCGAAAGAATCTATATTGTTGATGGTAAAAAATTTACCTTTGCTGAATTAAGTGATGAGGATAAAAAACGAATAAAGGATGTTGAAATAAAACTCAATGCTTTAGAAAAGACAATTGACTTTCAATCCGATGAACTAGAGCTTTGGTCTGAAAAAATGGAAGCGGTATCAGAAAAAATGGAAGAGGAAGCTGAAAAATTTGAAGAAATGTTTGAAGATTTTGATATAGATTACGACGAGCTAGATGTTGTGAGTCAAAAACTTGAAAAAGCTAGATCAAAGATAGAACTAAAGATGCAAAAACTAGAAAAACAAATGGAACTTTTAGAAATAAAAATGCCACAGATTGATCAAGACAAATTAAATGCGTTAGAAGACATCGCCTACCAATACGAAACTATTTTGATTGATATTGCTGACGGCATCTAACCACTTTAAGAGTTTAAGAGTTTAAGAGTTTAAGATAGCGACGAATTCTTCCACAGAAGGCATTGTTTCAAAGTTAAACTGGCCTTCTTTAACTTCATCCCATCCAGCTTTAGATGCAGTATAAATATGTGCTATAACGGATAATTTGGAATCATCTTCTAGCAAACCAGCGGGTATCCATTGATAGTCTAAATCACGTAATTGATTAGGGACAGGACAACCACAAGTTGAGCAAAAATTTGAAGAAAAGCCAGTATCCTTTTTATAAAAAGTGATATCTTCTTCACCGCTGACCCAAGAAAAATTCTTTTTATCAACCATTGTCGCTGTGTTAGAAGCTGAACCACCTTGCTTTCTACAAAGCTTGCAATGACACTGATATAAATTTGGAGTTTTACCTAAAACTTCAAATTCCACCTTTCCACAAATACACTGCCCTCTCACCAATCTTCTCCAATTAAACCAAGTTAATCAAGCACACTTCAATGCTAAAACTTTTTCTTGTAAATATTGACTGGTGACTTCTTCAGCTGGAATTAAATCACCAACCACCAATTCAATTTTGGAATAAAACCTTTTCGGTAGTCCCTTCATCGCCTCGCCACCAGATCGACTAAACCAACTTCCCCACAGCCCTTTGAGAGCCATAGGGATCACCGGAACAGGGGTTCGCTCAATAATTTTTTCTATGCCCTGTTTAAATTCACCTAATTGACCGTCGGCCGTTAGTTTACCTTCTGGAAATATGCAAACTACTTGATTATCACTTAAAGCTTCTGCAATTGTGTCAAATGCTTTTTTCATTACTTTTTCATCTTCATGTGCAGGTGCGATTGGAATGGCGCCAATGATTTTAAAAAACTGACCGACAATCGGCATTTTAAAAATTCGGTGATCCATTACAAAACGTACATTCCGTTTACAATAACCGCCAATGATCAGAGCGTCTACAAAACTCACGTGATTACACACTAAAACACAACCATCTTTTTTGGGAATAGAACTCAAATTTAGTTTTCTAATTCTATAAAGCGTGTTGATTAAACACCAAGTAATAAATCGAGAGATAAATTCGGGCGCTTTGGTGAATACATAAAAAGCGACAAATACATTAATAATCCCCGTGATTAAAAATAATTCTGGAATTGAATAATCTAAAGATAATAAAATCATGGAAAACAAGCCTGAAACGACCATAAA
>JBMYPE010000016.1:0-15205 GCA_049600015.1 Kangiellaceae bacterium | reverse complement strand
ATTGTTTGTATTCTCAGGTTAACAGAAAATTTTTTGAATAATTGTCTATTTTGTAATAACTTGATCGTCATACTATTAAACAATAGGAGAACTACATGAAAATTATTATCCAATTACTACTTTTAGGCGTCATCAATTTTTCATTGGCTGCAGATAAACGCACTGAGCACACTTATCAATTATCAGAAATAGAACAGCAACCTAAAGCAACTCTTAAAGATGTAGATTGGCTTGTGGGTTCATGGAAAGGAACAGCTTTTGGTAGTCAATTTGAAGAAGTTTGGAATCCAGCATCTGCCAACAGTATGGTAGGTATGTTTAAATTGTTTGATGAAAAGAAAGGCGTTTCTTTTTACGAGCTTATGTTGATGATTGAAGAAAATGAAAGCCTCTCGTTATTAGTTAAACACTTTAGTGCCGACTTTACCGCATGGGAAGAGAAAGAAGATTTCATTACATTCAAACTAGTAAAAATAGAGCCCACCGCTGTTCATTTTTCTGGTTTAAGCTTTTATAAAGATGGAGAAAATAAGATCAATGGCTATATCGTTATGAATTACAAAGATGGTACGGTCAAAGAGCAGCCGTTAACCTATGAGCGAGTCAAACCTTGATTGTGTATAAAATCAAATAGATTTATTTACTGTGTGTAAATACTCAGTTTATTTAACTTTAAGTTGGCAAGCTTCTTGGTAAATAAATAGGCTGATCTCCGCTAGACTATTTGACAGTTGTGCGTTTTCTTCTAGTTTCTCTTTCACGTGAATATTCGATACACTGATCGATTCCATGTCTTTACTGATCCCATCCGACACGGATTTTTGTTCCTCAACAGCTGTCGCTATTTGAATACTTAAGTTCGAGATATGGTTTGTAGCGTCATTTGCTTTCTCCAATAACTCTTTTGCATTCTCGGCAGATTCAATCGTTAGTTCACTTTTAGCTTGCCCCAACTCCATTATTTTAACGGCTTCACCCGCAGCAGATTGAAGTTTATCGATTACACTGTCCACTTCATTCGTTGCGTTTTGACTTCGCTGGGCAAGTGTTCTGACTTCATCAGCAACAACCGCAAATCCTCTACCTTGCTCACCTGCTCTAGCAGCCTCTATAGCCGCATTTAATGCAAGTAAGTTAGTTTGATCTGCGATACTTCTAATAACATCCAAAATACTGACTATCGCATTTGTATCTTGCGCTAGGTTATCGACAACAACTTTTGCACCATTTAATTGTTCCACCAATTCGCTCATTTGAACTACGGTATCCGTAACTTTGATACCACTTTCGGTTGAAAGTGTTCTTGCACTATCAGATGCTTCTGCCGCTCCAGATGTGGTTGTGGCTATTTCACCAATCGTTGATGCCATTTCTTGTACAGAAGAAGCGACTGTCATTATGTAATCACTTTGACTATTAAGTTGGCTTAAGTTGCTATCACTAATTTCAATAGAAGAATCAGAAATATTTTGTAAATTTTCAGATGTATCTTGAAATTTGGTGAGAGAACCTCTGATTAATTGATAGAAATTATCCAGCGATTCAACAAGTTCTTTATCTTCACTTGTTGATGTTTTTACATTATCTAAAACAACCGTCAAATCCTTATTATCAGACACATATTTCAATGTGGCAGCTACGCGATTCGATAAACTAAATTGAGTGTTCAATCGAACACAAAAGAAGATCAGTATTCCTGTTTCAATCACCACAAAAACAGCATGCACAAAGAAAGTGGGCCAATCACAAGATTGTCCGTATACCACGTAAGGCACGTCTCCAAATGAGCTTTGAGAAAGTTGTAGTGGAACACTTGCAGCATGATGAACCGCTATGACACCTGCAGCGATTACAAGCACTTTCCAGTCTCTCCAAATAATGAGAAAAGCCAATCCTGAAAAAATATGAAAATGCATTTCTAGTCGCCCCATTTGCTGCATAATCAGCACCATAGACATCATCATCAAGCTAACAGCAATAACGGAACGAGAAATTAAAGTGCCTTTCGCTCCCACATAAGCGGCCACACTCGCTAAAACAGCTAGAGTTGCAGGGATAGCTCCCTGAATATGCGTGTCAAATCCTGCGGGAACCAAAAAATAGATGAAAGGAAGGTGAGCAACCAAAATGTACAACATGATTCGATCAGACTTTGACAGATCTAACCTTAACTTCTCTTTTGATTTTGATTCTATAAATAATTCAGTATTCATTGTTCCTTATATCTCCAACTTTTTCTCATTAGCTTCTGTCTGCTTATTAAAATTTGTCCTGCCTAATCTTTGAAAGTCATCTAACATACTTTCTATATTTAAATTGTTATTATTGTATATAATCAATCCACTCGCTTTTGGGTGAATCAAATAGATGGTTCCGCTATGAATATATTCATTACCCGTACTTGACACAAAAATAGATTGTTTAAGCTCACCAGCGACTCGATTTAACCTTTGTGTATCCTTTATTATTAAACCAACAAAAGACTCATTAATTGCCCCAAGGTAAGATCTCATTACCGATTCAGTATCACGAACCGGGTCGATCGTTATCAGAGAGAAAACGGCTTGATCATCCAACAAACGGGCTAAATTTTTATAATAGCTCATAGTCACAGGACAGGTATTTGGACAAGAGGTAAATCCTAAAGTCACGTAAAGCGGTCTATCTTGATAGTCTTGCCATGAGACTAACTCTCCATATTGATTTTTCATTGTGACATCTGACAACTTAAAAGAAGTCATATGCCCATTCAAGGGTAGTTTATTCGCTTGAAAATAGGTTAACCACGAAGGCTGCTGATAAAACACGTAAATAGCACTTAACATTAACAATAGGCTAATAGCTATCGAACTAATTTTCATCATGATCTGCGGAAAATAAACGTGGCTTTAAATAAAAGATAGGTTAATAAATAGGATTATGCAAATGTGAAACTCAAACATAAATCCAAGAAATAAATAGCGCTTTTCACTGACCTCAAAATCAAGCGTGTTTAAAAAAATTGCCGCTTCATCTCACTTTAAATTCACCAAATATAACCCGACTAGTATTAATATTAATAATTGAATTGAGAAAATTACGTATGTAAGCAAGGTAAGAAAAATTTTAGTGTGTGAATTTTTAAGTTGAAAAAACTGATAATAAGCCCAAAAATTAAAAATAATTGCGGAACTAAATGGAATGATTTCTGTAATTTCGTCTTTGGTTACAATAGTACTAAGCAACAGGTAAATGATCATCTGCTGACCTGTGATATAAATATTTAAAACTAAATGTTCAAAATAATTGTATCCCGATTTAATAAATGCAATGTAAGAAGCCAAAGAAAACAGAGGAATAGTTAATAGCAGCATGAAGGTGTGATTTTTCGCTAACCAATCAAAGAAACTCAATGCAGTGGAACCTATCTCGGTACCGTCATTACTACTAGCCGTCGTAAATCCAGAAACGAGATCATTGGTTACTGTGTTCAAATCTAAAAAAAATATGGCTAGCACATACAATGTTGATGTGAGCAACAAATAGGCTAGCGGTTTGAAATGGCTGACTCTCTTACCTTCTAAAAATGATCGTATATTTTTACCAGGTCTTAAAGATAACTCTTTGAGTGTATAAAAAAAACCGTGATTTACTTGTAATAGGTTCTCAGATATTTCGTTTAGCAAATACTTATAATCGACTCTGCTAACTCTGGATTTTTGCCCGCAATTATTACAGAATTTCCCCTCAAAATTACGCTCACAGTTTTTACATTTGTTCATATTCAAATTTACTCTCGAACCTTATAAGTTCCTTTCTTTTAATAATCTTTCCAATTCCTCATCATCTTTCGAGTGATTCACCAATTTAAATATAAAAAACAATGGAATTAATGTGAACAGACCTAACGTATTCTTTAACACACTAAAAACAACAATCCCAATCATAAATCCAATCAATAAAGCGCGAGTGATCGATACGGATTTTCTTTGTTTCATTTCGTCTAATAATTCTTTATCAGTCATCTCTGATAGTTCTTTGTCATTCATTTGCAACTCCTCTTTGTGTTCCAATCAACTCACACTAAATAGCACTTAATCTACTCAAGCAAAAGGCTCATAAATACTCTTAGAAGGCAAAGTAAACCAAGCCGCTCCTTTATCCGTCATATAAAAATGATCTTCTAATCTGACACCAAATTCATCGGGAACAACAATCATCGGCTCGTTACTAAAACACATTCCTTCTGCCAATGGCATAGGGTTGTCTTTAACCAAATAAGGCCATTCATGAATATCCATTCCAATGCCATGTCCTGTTCTGTGAGGTAATCCAGGCAAAGTATAATCAGGCCCTAAGCCGTCGTCTTGCAAAGATTTTCTCGCTGCCAAATCAACATCGCCGCAAGGGTAGCCTATTTTCGCCGCATCAAAAGCCGCTTGTTGTGCTCGCTTCTCGCTGTTCCAAATAGCCATCTGTTGTTCAGTAGCGGTTCCAAAAACGTAACTACGGGTGATATCGGATATGTAACCATGCAACTGACAACCAGTATCAATTAACACCATATCATTCTTTTTTAAAAATTGTGGCTCCTTAACGCCATGGGGAAACGAAGTGGCCTTTCCAAACAAAACAATACAAAAATAGGAACCATCGGCGGCACCAACTTTTTTATGGGCTTGATGAATAAAAGTCTCAACCTCAGTGGTCGAAATACCTTCCTTAAGAATACTGGCCGCCGCTTTATGAACTTGCAATGTCATATTCATTGCACCTTGGATTAATGCGATTTCGGCTTTAGATTTGTGCATTCGGCAATGAGCCGTCACTTCACTGCCGTTGATCAATTGAATATCAGTTTGTTGTTTTTGGATGCCATCAACAATAAAAAATGCTGTAGATTCATCCATCCCCACTCTCGGAACTGAATCGCTAGTTAATTCAGCGATCACCTGACAAAAAAGCGCATAAGGATTTTCATGTTCCTGCCAACCTTTTATCTCGCCGGGGATCACCATATAGTCATTTAAGGTATCAATCTCAAAAAAGGGTGCGATATAAATCAGTTCTCCCTGTGCCGGCAACACTGCGCCAACAAGTCGTTCGCTAGGATACCAACGCAAACCGGTAAAGTAAGTAAGGTTGGTTCCAGCGTTTAGATAAATGACGGCTATGTTATGTTCTGTCATATATGCTTGAGCTTTGCCAATTCGAGTTTTGTACTCATTTTCTTGAGTAGCAGTTGAGCCGATTGTCATATCTGACAGATCTGCTAAAGCTTGCTCAATTGTTTTGCCACCAATGATATTTGAGTTGGTCGATTTTGGAAATTCAGTAGATTGCATGGACTGTCCTTATAAATTTTTTCTAAAACTTAACTTGTACTTCTTAACTTGTAAAACTAACTAGTATAGCTAGCTAGTTTGAATGACTAACTTTCGTGGATGATGGATCAGACGAAAAGCAAAATCGATTGGTATAACCATAAAAAAGAGAAATAAAAATAACTAAAAAATGAAACCAAAGGTATGGAAGATAAGCCATAGTACTAACTCCAAGAGTTGTTGCCATAAAGATACCTCCATCACTCCACGGAACCATCGGCGTGGTGATTGTACCGCCAGCTTCAGTATTTCGAGATAAAACTCGTCGATCGATCCCTAACTGATCATAGTTTTTTCCAGTAATACTACTTGCAGTTATTAGTGAAACATAAGCGGAACCGCCAAATATATTTCCCAGAAACCCCGAGAATAAGGTAGACGCTGTTAGTTTTCCTATATCTTTCGCCCATTTTTGCAAACCATTAGAAATTGTGGAGAGGACGCCAGTCACATCCATTAACCCACCTAAACCAAGAGCAAATATCACCAATAAAATCACTTCGAGCATTGAAGCCATACCACCTCGACTGAGCAGTGTATTCAAAAATGGTGCTGAAGATTCAATTTGATTACCATTATAAATAGTAGACATAGCGCCATTAAAACTTTCGCCTTCAAACCACCAAGCCCATAAAACTCCGAGCAAAGCGCCAAATAAAATAACCGGAACTGATGGAAGCTTCTTCGCTAACAACACAATCACCGCTAAAGCGGGAATAAACATATACCAGGCGATCGTGTATTGCTCAGCCAATGCCACCATCATTTCATCTGCTCTGCCAATGTCCCCATCTCCCCCGAAAGAAAAACCAACAATCAAAAATAGCAACGCAGTCACGATAAGAGCAGGCACACTGACATAAAGCATGGAGCGGATATGTTCGATCATGTTCACTTGACACAAAGAAGCCGTCATCACGGTTGTGTCTGACAATGGTGATAACTTATCACCTAAATAAGCGCCTGAAATAACAGCCCCCGCAACCAAAGGTGAAGGCAATCCAAAACCAGCCCCAATCCCCATCATGGCAATTCCAGCGGTACCCGCGGTTCCAAATGAAGTTCCTGTGGCTAAAGAAGTCACTGCACAAATTACAAAAGCAGCCACCAAAAAGAGGTCTGGATTCATCAAAGACAATCCCAAATAAATGATATTAGGAACAATTCCACCAGCCATCCAACTTCCAATTAATGCACCCACCGCGATTAAAATAAGAATGGCGTCCATACCTTGAGCAATTCCCTTATTGATCCCTTGCTGCATTTGTTGATAGTTAAGCCCCAATATTTTGCCCATGCCAATTACTAAAAACCAACAAGCGAGCAAGGCTAATTGAATTGGCAATTTTAGAGCTTGAACAAATAGAAATATCACACCGATAATTAGAACGGACAAAAATAGGATTTGCTTAATACTTGGAAGGCGTTGCTGCTGCATAAGGAAGCTCCGTTGTAATTATTATTTTAGTTAAAGCTATGATTTAGCTTACCATGAAGCTGCATATCAACGCTATATTCAGCGTACAGAGAGGTCTTCTCATCAAAGCTTTATATCCAATATAAGTGAATAAACATGCCCGCTTTCAACTGATTGAACCACCACGTCTTAACATTTTAATACACATTTTTGATGTTCGTATGCGCGCCAGACTATTACACTAGAGGATACCATTATTATAATGATCTTTAGGTATATCCAATGACTAAACAATTTACCGCTGCATCAGTACTTGTTGTTACTCTTTTATTTTCAGCGCTAGTAGTAAAAGCAAAGCCAATGGTTGAAGAAGTTTCTTTTGAAAGTAAAGACAAAGTCAGTGTGAATGGATATTGGATAAAATCAGATAAACCGAAATCATCACCGACTATTGTTTTATTTCATCAAGCCGGCGCTTCGGCTCAAGGTGAGTATAAAACGATTTACCCTAGGCTTGTCGACTCAGGTTTCAATGTGTTGATGATTGATCTTCGTTCAGGAGGCAATCGGTTTGGCGGTACAAATAAGACCGCTGCAAAGATGGGAGGTAAAAAAATTGGTTATTGTGAAGCTTACCCCGATATGAATGCATCTCTAGATTGGCTTAACGCGCAAACACTTACAGGCCCAGTTATTGTATGGGGGAGTAGTTACTCGGCGGGATTAGTTTTTAACTTAGCTGAAGAAAATAAAAAGGAAGTAGATGGCGTAATGGGATTCTCTCCTGCTTCCGGAAAACCTATGGAAGCATGTAAACTCGATGGAATAATAAATAAAATCACCGTACCCGCAATTGCATTTAGACCTGAATCTGAGATGGCGTATGACTCAGTTAAAACTCAAGCTAAATTATTTAAGTCCGCCAATATTCCGTATATCGAAATTAAAAAAGGCGTTCATGGTTCCTCAATGTTAGTGGAAGAAAGAACCAAACAAAATATGGATCATGCTTGGGAACAAGTGTATAAATTCTTGAATCAATTTAGAGAAAAAGACATTAAGCAATAACAATACTGCGAGTACCATATGTTAGAATATTAATCCCTATCTATTGTTTGAAAAATTTCACACCAAGCAGTACGATCAAACTTAGGTGATGAAATTCGGTATTCTATTTTTCATCACCTAAGTTGTTTCTTCTTAATCAGCTACTAGTGATTTTGTATTCTATTTTCTATGTGATTGATCTCCTGTGCCCAATCAACTAGTTGTTGGCCAATCTTCTCTTCCCATTTACCTGGTTTTCCTTGAAATGAATTTAATGCTGAATCATGAATAGTGTCCCAGTGATCAAGGCCTTGATATTTATATATCTTTACATCTCGATTTCCAGCCGCTGTTAAAACTTGTTCTATAATATCGATATCATATTCCGACATAATCCAATCATTCGTCCCCCAACGAAGCCTCGCAGGTACATTTAGTTTTGACCATTCTCCAGCAAAGTTAAAATCTTGCATTTGATGATAAAACTCCATGGGGCGACCATACATATGTTCAGGATCATGATAATTGAATTTTTCAAGCGATGGATTTTCTTTGACAATTTGTGAATAGGTTTTTTTATTTATGAGCATCTCATAATAAAGAGGAATATAAGCGCTATTCATTTTCTCGTTGATAGTCGCTTGGTCATCACCTTTCATAGATAAAATCCGCCGCTCAATTTCCAACATATGTTCAAACCAGCTCCGATAAAACGTTCCATCAGAGATTACACCGTTTAGTTTATATTTATTCGCTAAATATGGCGCTAATGCACTTCCCATGCTACTGCCATAGACAGTCACTTTCGCCCGATCAATACGCTTATCTTTTAGCAATTTCTGTAATGCGACTTCATAACCATTAAGTTCGGTCTCAAAATCAGTTTGCGAGCATCGTCCTCCACTATCGCCAACTCCAGGCTTCTCCACCCGCATCACCAACATTTCACTGTTCTCAATAAAATAGCGAAGTGAACGAATAAAATTAGATCGACGACCCGGCGTGTATTCAATGCTGGAACAGCTCAACCCACCTACCACAAAAATAGCGGGAATGTTTGTAGTTTTATCTTTTGGGTATGTCACAATAGTACGTTGCTTAATGCCATGGTCACTAACAACCCAATCGTATTCAGTTGTTAATTGAGCGTAAGTTTCTTTTTCGGTCGCATTAAAAATCACTGAATTATTTATCAGCTGATTATTTCGCTTGATTGTCAATTGATAACTTTGATCGGCTCGTAATGCATAAATCAAATCCCACCATTGATTGTTATCTTTAATTACTTCGCCATTAATCGATTGAAGAATATCACCGACTTTTACACCTGATCTCGACATTGGTGAACCTGGCTCAATGTTGGTGATTTCTCGACCCAAAGTATCCATTTGTTTTGACTGAATTTGCCAACTGGCTCTTCTAGTGTTATCACTAGCGACCAAATGGCTCACGTGTAACCAGCTACAAACTATCATCACAACGAGTCTGCTTATTTTTTGCATCGTATTATCCTAAGGTTGAATATATTTGAATGAAGCGAATATATTACCCAGCTTGAGAATTGATGGGTGTAGATTTATACTAAAGTACAATGTTCTGATGCCTACAGCGAAATTTTAATGATGGGTTTCTCCCGCTTTGAACCTAACTTTCCTACATTCTATCTTTTGGGATCACGTTTTTTAACTCACGCGGCTTTCTGGCTTGGTTATTTTTTAGTCTTCAGTTTAATATGGATGAAACCTGAGCAAGGTTATTTCTTTTCTTTCTACCTCGAGTTTATTTTAATGCCAGTGAGGATACTGTCTGTTTATTGTATGATTTATTTTCTTATACCAAATTATCTTGTCACTAGACATTATCGGCAATTTATCGGTGGCTATGCTTTACTAATATTTGTGGCCGGTATTTTACAGTTAACTTTCAGCCACTTTTTCTATCATCGCTTACTTCTTAACGCTACTGAATTTAATTTAAGTATCTCTGCACTCATTCGAAACATAATTTTAATTAACACCACTGTTTTATTGTTAGGCTCAGCTAAAGTGTTTCAACTCTATGTTCAACTAATGGAAGCTATCTCAAAAAATCAAGTTGAAACCACAAAACCAAGCTTTGTCGAAGTGAAATCAAATCGCCGCACACATCGCCTGTCAATATCACGAATTCTATTTATCGAAGGCTTGGGGAACTATGTAACTTATTATATGGATAACGGAGAGAAAAAAATTGTATATAGCTCAATCAAAGAAACCCAGCAAAATTTGCCAGATCAATTTCTACGTCTTCATCGTTCGTATATTGTTAACCGAAAGAAGATTGAATCCTACAATAAAGACAATGTATTAATTGGCGAGCATGAACTGCCTAGAGCCAGAGATATAGATGACAAACAATTACAAACTCTCGTCGACTAATTACGGGTTAAAAAGATTTTATTTACACTTACGAGGCTAATTTGCCACATCAATGAGTTTACTAGTTTTTATATTCGAGCCGATTTTTGCTTTACTCAATAACTAATCTATCCGTTATCATTTCCAATAAACATTCTAATGTCTGAAACAAATGATTATTGTATCCGTCATTTGTATTAGAATGTGCATGACTCTTTTAAATAAACGAGATTTATAAATATGACCAACAATAACCAATACACACCACCTAAAGTCTGGACTATGGAGACAGACAACGGCGGAAAATTTGCCAATATTAATCGACCAGTGGCGGGTGCAACCCACCAAAAAGACTTACCAGTTGGTCAGCACCCATTACAACTCTACTCACTCGCAACGCCTAACGGGGTGAAGGTCACTATATTGCTAGAAGAACTATTAGCATTGGGTAAAACCGAAGCCGAATATGATGCTTGGCCGATAGATATTAGTATAGGCGATCAGTTTGGTAGTGGCTTTGTTAGTGTAAATCCTAATTCAAAAATTCCCGCTCTGTTTGATCATAGCACGACACCTTCAACTAGGATTTTTGAGTCCGGTGCAATTCTTGTCTATCTTGCCGAAAAATTTGACGCATTTTTACCGACGGAACCCTCCGCGCGAGCTGAGTGCATGTCATGGTTATTTTGGCAAATTGGAAGCGCTCCATTTTTAGGTGGTGGCTTTGGACACTTCTATTCTTATGCGCCGGAAAAATTTGAATACCCGATTAATCGTTATGCAATGGAAGTTAAAAGACAGCTAGATGTGCTGGATAGAAATTTATCCAAACGACAATTTTTATGCGGTGACGAATACAACATCTCTGACATGGCAAACTACGCATGGTATGGCATTTTAGTTCAGGGTAAACTTTATGAGGCAGGCGATTTTCTTGATGTGACTTCTTACAAAAATGTAGTTCGTTGGAGTGAAGAGATTAAGCAACGAACAGCAGTTCAAAGAGGTAGTAGAGTGAATCGAGTTTGGGGTGAAGAGTCTTTGCAAGTTCCAGAACGGCACAGTGCTAGCGATTTAGATTAATAAATTTGATACTAGCTAATACATAAGTAAACAAAACTACGGCGAAATATTGATCTCTTTTTTCAGTTTGCCGTAGTTAAAATTTCAGAACTTAAAACCACCTTAAAATAAATGAACCTTTTTTAAATTCCCTCCGTCTTCTAATTAAACTAAAAGAGACGATTTGATGAACCAAGCTGAATTAGATTTATTAGTATTGACCGCCCAACAAGGCAATAAAAAAGCTTTTGGTTTACTGTTTAAACATTTTCAGAAACCTTTAACTCATTTTGCATATAAGTTATGTAACAACAAAGAACTGGCAAATGATGCAACTCAAGAAACATGGATCAAAGTATCTAGAAATATTCGTCAATTAAATGATCAGAGGGCTTTCAGAAGTTGGCTGTATAAATTACTTAGATGGAATGTGATTGATTATCAGCGTAAAAATAAATTTGAATTTGACTTAATAGATGAATCAATTACGGAACAAAACATCGATGACAATTTTTATTTGAATCATCAATATGAAGAAGATGAAACTCTCTCTTTAGCGATCAATAGTTTACCCACAGTAGAAAAGCAAATTATCCACCTTTTTTATTTACAGGAATTAAAAATAACAGAGATTTCAATTGTGTTAGATATTGCAGTGGGAACCATAAAATCTCGTTTAAATAGAGCACGAAAAATGCTCAAACAAAAGTACCACAACTTGGAGAAATAATATGAATATTGATGAAAGAATAAAACACGAATTAGAAAGTGAATCACTAGATATAGATCATATCATGGAAGAAGAAGGCGGATTAATGAATCGTATCACCGGTACATTTAAAGGTGGCATGCGTCGCTGGGTGATCTTAATTAATATTTCCGCTCTACTCATCGGTGTTTTACTGACTTGGACAGGTTATCGTTTTTATCTTGTAGCTGACACTCAATCTCCATTATTCTGGGGACTCTGCTTTGTGGTATTAATGATTATGCAAGGCTTTGTGAAAAATTGGTTATTTATGGAAATGAACCGAAATTCAATAATGAGAGAAATAAAACGCGTAGAAATAAGCATTGCTCGAATTAAAGAAAAAAGCTAAGGTTGGAGAGAAATAAAGCTTTAAAAAACTAAAACTTTTCCTCTAACCTAAAACAGGAACTTATTATGCCATATAAAGCAACATTACTAGCCACCTTGTTTATGACCTTCTCTTTCAGTTTTAATGTGAATGCGAGCGAAGATCAAATGATAATAGATGATTCAAGCTTTAGCTGTATTCGTGACATGACGAGAGTAAGAAGTCTTTATGTAGACAACCTATTAGGGAATATTAAAGAAACGGTTGCTGTAGCAAAATCTAAAGATGGTGGTGAATATCCAGCAGGCTCCGTGGTTCAATTAGTTCCCACCGAAGTGATGGTAAAACGAAAAAAAGGATTTAATGCTGCCACTAAAGACTGGGAATTTTTTGAGCTAACCGTTTCTAAAGATGGAAGTAAAATTGGTAAAAGAGGTTTTGCGGATGTAGTCAATCGTTTTGGCGGAAATTGTTTTGCTTGTCATATTAAGGCGGAACCAAAATGGGATCTTATATGCGAGACGGGACACGGATGCGATCCAATTCCACTCACACCAGATATGATTTCGGTGATACAAAAAACAGATCCTCGCTGTGAAAAAAATGAGCATCTAAATGCTAAAGAAATTGAAGCAGCCGGTATTTTAAAAAAAATGATGGGCGGTTAACTCAACCACTGTTAAAAATAAAACAATGTGAAGAGTCGGAGTCATTCAAATTTACGTTACTGAGTTAATATAATAGTTTTTAACCATCCTGTTAGAATTAAATTAAGCTGCGACTCCGCCCCTCTTTGTAATTTCAAATAAAATTTCACTTTTTGACTTTTTCTGTTTTAAACTTAGCATCAGTTAGGTCTTTTAAAATCCAACTTAACCATTTAATTAAAGAAAAACTCAACCAAGTTGCCCATAGCAGCATCAAAACTTTGTAGGTCCAAAGAGGTAAAGTATACAACTCGATGGTGCCCAAATTATCTTTACCTTGATCTAAAAACCATGCTAAAGAGTTTCCATAAGAGCCATTGCCCACTACACCCATATCTGGTGATTGTAATAAACCAAATGGTACTGCCGCTACTAAAGCCAAAACTGCAAAAATGGTAGATATCACTGTTAACCAACTCCCTAAGACATCGTGGGATTTGACTAACTCTGTGTTGTCTCTTTTCCATTGGCTTGCTAGTAACCAAATAGAAACCAGCGCCAGTGCAGGCCAAGAAAAAGTACTCATTCCTAAACCTAACACCACCCATTGCCAGTAGTTTAACGGTGAAAAACTCAAATGACTTAAACCAATCGCTAACAACAAAAAGAAAATAAGTTCACCCCAATACAAAATGGCTGGACCATAACCTGCACCGCTAGCACCTATTAACCACCGGTTTTCCGGTAAATAAACTTTGTTGGTTAAATTACTAAAATCACGACCTATCTCGACTGAGTTAACTACATGCTTAAAACCAACGTCTAAAGGCTCTTCAATGACAATTTCAATTTTGTGTTTACCAGGTTTAAGCCCAATTGAGATTTTATCGTCTACCTTAGTTAGATTTATTTTGAATTGGTCTTGCTTAACGCTTTTTATTTCATGGCTACCTATGTCAACAACTAAAGGTTCGGCTCTTGTTGCTTGGTAATCAATTTGAATATTGGTTGTGGTTTTACGTTTGCTTATTGTATGCTGCTGCGAAACTTTGGTTATCGCTACGGACTCACCAAATACTGCGGGTGGTTTCGATAATTGAAAGTTCAATTTTTCTCCAGCTCTAGGAAAATACTGATACACCCAATAATCATCTGGCTGATAAACGCTAGGAGAAACAGCGGGTATTCCGTTTATTTTAATATTCCAATTAGGAAATACTAAAATTTCCCATGACTCTACAATTGAATTATCTGATGACGCAACCAATTCAAATTGTTCAGATAAATCATCTTGTTTTGATTCACTTTTAATAATTGACTCCCAACGTGTCGAGTAAGTATTGTTGGGGAGAACAACCTGCATTAAACCATTTTTTATTCTATTAGTATTTTGCAACGGATGCTCAAAGTTTAATAAAGGTACGTTAACAGTCAGAGTGCCTTTAAGCGGTGCTTTTCTTGAGACCTCGGTAGTCAAACGCCATTGATTTCCAAAATGAAATTTCCTCGTCAGTAAAAATAGATCGGCAATGGATTGCTCATAAGGTTGATTATTAAGCTGAGAGCTTTTTCCTGTAGAATCATTTTTGTTTACTAATCTAGCAATCGGTTCTGTTCGCGTAATTTGTAAAGAATTTCCCGACAGTTTATGATTATTTAATCCCGATATTTTCCAACCTTTTGTTTGGTGAGTTAGTCTGAGAGGCTTTTCAGGAAATTGAATAACCAGATCAGATTTTATTTTTAAACGAGCGATCACTTTAACAGTTGATAAGCCTTTTTTAAGATTAATCCAATGACCTGAGTTATTTTTCCATAACCCCTTGCTTAATTTACCATTGACCGAAATTGATTCAATCTTCCAATCATTAGAGTCAGGTAAAAGAGCAGCCAAGTTCGCTCCTGACTGATAATTTAACTCTAAAGCAATCGCTTGATTATTAATGGTCATTTTTGCATTTGGTATGGAAACACAATGAGGCGCACAAACTGGCTTAGGGTACAGTCGATTATGTAACTCTGTTAACAATTTATCGCTGGGGTACTCTTTGGCAGAAAGATTATCGCTCAATAGAAATGATGAACTAGTGAATAAAATAGCGATACAAATACTGGCAACATTGGTAGCTTGCTTTTTGGAAGTCTTATCTTTACCAGCTCCTCCAGTTAACTTATTTAAACCGCTCTTGATATC